>CANRHK010000225.1 GCA_947630395.1 uncultured Oscillospiraceae bacterium | reverse complement strand
GGCCTTGGGAAACAGGTAGCCGATTTTGGCCAGGGACTGGATGTACCACTCCGGCACGTCATGCTCCTTCATGGCGTCCTCCCAGCCGGGCTCGAAGCCGCCCTTCTTCACCTTGCCCTTCCGGACCGACTCCATGATCTTGAAGCTCATTTTGGGGTCCAGGCCCTTCTGGATCAGGTAGAGCATGATGTCGTCGCGGCAGCCCACCGTCTCCAGGACGGAGGCGGTGCCGTTCAGGATCAGGTCCCGCGCGTTACCCAGCCACACGTCGGTGCCGTGGGAGAAGCCGGAGAGCCGCACCAGGGTGTTGAAGTCCTTGGGTTGGGTGTCCATGAGCATCTGCCGGGTGAACTTGGTGTTGAACTCCGGGATGGCCACCGCCCCGGTGGGCCCCAGAATGGGGTCATTTTCAAAGCCCAGGGCCTTGCTGGTGGTGAAGAGGCTCATGGTGTCCGGGTCGTCCAGGGGAATCTGCCGGGCGTTGACACCGGTCAGGTCCTCCATCATTCGGACCATGGATGGGTCATCGTGTCCCAGCATGTCCAGCTTGAGCAGGTTGTCCTCCATGCAGTGATATTCAAAGTGGGTGGTGATAATGTCGCTGTCCGCAGCGTCCGCCGGGTGCTGGACCGGGCAGAAGTCCTCCACGTCCAGGTCGTCCGGCACCACCACCAGGCCGCCGGGGTGCTGGCCGGTGGTGCGCTTCACCCCCACGCAGCCCAGGGCCAGCCGGTTCTCCTCCGCGTGGCCGGGGTTCAGGCCCCGGGCCTCCAGGTACTTCTTCACATAGCCGTATGCGGTCTTCTCCGCCACGGTGCCGATGGTGCCCGCCCGGAACACCTGGGTCTCGCCGAACATCTCGATGGCGTGGCGGTGGGCCCGGGCCTGGTACTCGCCGGAGAAGTTCAGGTCAATGTCCGGTACCTTGCCGCCGCCGTAGCCCAGAAAGGTCTCAAAGGGGATGTCGAAGCCGTCCTTCACGTACTTGGTCCCGCAGACGGGACAGATTTTGTCCGGCATGTCCGCGCCGCAGCCGTAGGAGCCGTCGGTGATGAACTCGCTCCTCTTGCACTTGGGGCAGCGGTAGTGGGGCGGCAGGGCGTTGACCTCGGTGATGCCGGACATGTAGGCCGCCAGGGACGAGCCCACGGACCCCCGGGAGCCCACCAGGTAGCCGTTCTCCAGGGAGCGCTGCACCAGCTTCTGGGCGGACATATACACCACGTCGTACTTGCCCAGAATGCCGCCCAGCTCCACGTTCAGCCGGTCCACAATGAGTTTCGGCGGGTTCTCCCCGTAGAGCTCGTGGACCTTGTCCCACACCAGCTGGTTCAGCTCCTGCTCGGAGTTGGCCAGGCGGGGCGGAAACAGCTTCCCCTTAGGCAGCAGGTCGAAGGTCTCCACCTGGGCGGCGATGGCGTTGGTGTTGGTGACCACCACCTCCAGGGCCTTCTCCTCCCCCAGATAGGAAAACTCCTCCAGCATCTCGTCGGTGGTGCGGAAGTAGATGGGCATGGGCTCGTCGCAGTCCTTGAATTTCTTGGTGTCAAGGAGGATGTGGCGGTAGATCTCGTCCTCCGGGTCCATGAAGTGGACGTCGCCGGTGGCGCATACCGGGATGCCCAGCTCCTCCCCCAGCCGCACCACCGTGCGGTTGAACTCCCGCAGCTCCTCCTCGTCCTTGGCCTTGCCCTCCCGGATAAGGAAGCGGTTGTTGCAGAGGGGCTGGATCTCCAGGTAGTCGTAGAAGGAGGCGATGCGCTTCAGCTCCGCCCAGTCCTTGTACTCCTTCACCGCGTGGAACAGCTCCCCGGCCTCGCAGGCCGCGCCGATGATCAGCCCCTCCCGGTGCTTCACCAGCTCACTCTTGGGGATCATGGGGGTGCGGATGAAGTATTTCAGGTTGGACATAGAGATGAGCTGGTAGAGGTTTTTCAGGCCGACCTTGTTTTTGGCAATCAGAATGATGTGCCGGGAATCCCGCCAGTTGAGCCGCCGCTTCTGGCGCAGGGGCGGCATGGCGGCGTTGACGGCCTGGAGGGAGGCCGCGCCCATGTCCTCCAGCTTCTGAAAGAAATGGGGCAGGAAGAGGCCGCAGGTGGCGGCGTCGTCGCTGGCCCGGTGGTGCTGGAAGGCGGGCAGCTTGAGATGTTCCGCCACCACATCCAACTTATAGCTGCTGAGCCCCGGCAGCAGGTTTTGGGCCAGAATCAGGGTGTCCACGTAGGTGGGGTCGAAGGGCAGTCCCGCCTCCCGGCAGCCGGCGCGGATGAAACCCACGTCGAACTCGGCGTTGTGGGCCACCAGGGGCCTGTCTCTCACAAAGTCCAGAAACGCTTTCAATGCCTCCGGCTTCTTGGGAGCGCCCTTCAGCATGTTGTCGGTAATGCCGGTGAGGCTGACAATCTCCGGCGTCAGATACCGCTCCGGGTCCACGAAGGTCTGGAAGCGCTCCCCCACCTGACCGCCCTTGATGACCACGGCGCCAATCTCAATGATGGTCTCCGTCTTTGCATTCAGGCCCGTGGTCTCAATGTCAAAGGCCACATACTCGTCCGAGAAGCCCCGCTTCGCCGGGCCATGGACGGCGATGCGGTCGTCCATGTTGTTGATGAAATAGCCCTCCATGCCGTAGAGGGGCTTGATATTTTTGACGGAGTGCCACACGTCCGGGAAGCCCTGGACCACGCCGTGGTCGGTGATGGCGATGGCCGGGTGGCCCCAGGCCTCAGCCCGTTTGATGATGTTCCCGTCCGGCCCCGCCTTGGGGTTCAGGGGGGACAGGGCGTCCATGTTGGAGTAGGTGGAGTGCATGTGGAGCTCCACCCGCTTGACGGGGGCGGTGTCCTGGCGCATCTCGTGGGGGTATGTATTGATGTTCCGGGGGTCTAGGATAATGTCGCTGCCGTCCCGGTTCAGCTTCACATAGCCCTGTACTTTCAGCCACATGCCGGGTTTGATGTCCTTTTTGAGGGCGGCCTTCTCCTCCTTCTGCATGTACTTGGTGACGCGGACGGATGTCTGGAAGTCGGTCATGTCGAAGGTCAGGCAGAACACGCCGGGCCGCCGGGTCTCATAGAGGTCGGAGAAGAAGACCTTTCCTGCCACAATTACATTGCCCATCTTGGGGTTCAGCCCCTGCATGGGCTGGACGGCGCCCTTGATGGGTGCGCCCATGATGGCCTCCCCGGCGGCGGGCTTGCCGGTTTTGCCCTCCGCAGAGGGGGCGGCGATGGACTGGTGGATGATGACCTTTTTCAGATTGTAGGTGTCCGCCAGGGCGGCGGCCAGGGCGTCTTTGCCGTCCCCCATGTCGGCGTGAACGGTCAGAGCCATCGCCATAATCCGATTCTCTTTTTCCACCTCTACGGCGGTGAGGGTAGCCCCGTCCAGCTTGGAGCGGAGGTCCCACTCCAGGGGAAGGGTATGAAACAATTCAAAAAACGGGATAATTTGAGGCATAGCTTACTTCCTTCTTCATTCTTCCGTTGCGGTACAAAGCTGCTGGGGCCTCCGGCCCCTGGGGAGGCTTTTATCGGCACTGGCGTGTCTGCTGGCCCTGGGGTACTTTTTGCTCGTGCAAAAAGTACCCAAAAACACGCTCAAGGGTTTCACCCTTGAGAATCCTAATTTTATGTTTAGTTTTGCGCTTTCTTGCCAGTCTGTCCGGTCTACCCATTTGCCGTCCGTATATGAGGCGAAGCGTCTATTTTAGGACTGTTGTACGGACAGATCTATGCGGCGCCCAGTCCGCTTCGCGGACCTTCGCTTTGGGTTCGTTGTACGTTTTTTTG
>CANRHK010000224.1 GCA_947630395.1 uncultured Oscillospiraceae bacterium | reverse complement strand
CTCTCTGCCTATACCATCCGCAGCATCACCGCTCGTTCTTGGATCTTATCTTGTTTTTATTGAAGATTAGTATAAAACGTCATACTCTTCTTCAATCAAAACAATTTTCAGGCGCGGAAAGCCCTCCTCTGATGACAGCAGAAATCAGGGGAGGGCTTTCTTGTTACTTTGTTTCTATCCAGCAGGGTTGATTCATTTCAGCAGAACCATGGGAGCGCCCACGCCGGGCAGCCTAGGCTTCTTCATACCCCGCACGCCTCCCGCAGGGCCGACAGCATATCGCTCAACGGCCCATCCAGGCCGAAGGACTTTTCCCGAATGTCTTCGGCAATGTAGATCTCGCCTAGATTGATGGTCACGTAGGCCGCCTCCGGCTCCCGGGCCACCAGCCGCATGAGCGGCGCCTTGATGAGTTGGTTGCGCCAGCCGATCCCCAGCTCCAACACAAGCAGTTTCTTTCCGTGATACTTGGCAAGGAATGCTCCAAATCTCTCTCGAGCGGCATCGTCCGGGATATAGTTCTCTCCCACCATATGGACGCGCATAGGCCCGCCGCAGCGGGGACAGCGGGGAATCAGTTCCGTGGGAACCATGCCGTCCCTCTCTGCCGCCGCCAGCGTTTCCGCCAGTCCCAGGGTAGGATAGAGCGTATCATGACAGGCGGCAGCGCACTGCATGGTCAGCCAGTTTCCCTCGATCTCATAGATTTTTTTCGGAGAAAAGCCGCTCATCTCAAAATGCCCCTCCCCGTTGGAGGTGACGATAAAATAGTCCTTCCCGCCCACAATGGCCTTCAGGTCCTTCATGACCTGCGTGGGCTCATACGTTCCGCAGTAGTAGTGGATGAGACGGCTCCAAAAGGCCCACTTCTCCTCCTCGCTGGGCCAGCGGGCCCCGGCTCCCTGCAGGATGCACCGTAGGCCGTATTTGCGCTTAAAATCCCCGAACAGATATTCAAACGCTGCATTGTCCGCAAACAGGTGCAGCCCTTCCGTGATGGACAGGCCGTTGCTGGCCCCGATCAGGATGGCGTCTGCTCGTTTGATTTGATCCGCGACAGGTCTCAGGTCCATAACACTCACTCTCTCTCCTTTACCGCCGCCGCATCCCGCAGCACATCGGCGATGTCGGCCACGATCACCATGCCCCTGTCCTCGATCTGCGCCGGCAGATAATTGTATTGATTGTTGACGGCGATATACCGGGCCTTGGGGAACGCCAGCGTCAGGTTCCAGAAGGGTTCCTGAATGAACATGGGCGTGAGACGGCCCACACCCAGTTCAAGGAACAGGATGCGTCCCTGCTTGTGAGCCAGGATATACCGGGAAACCTTTTCATATTGCTCGTTATATTTCTTTCCCTGCAGGAAATTGCCGTAGCCCCGCACCCAGGGAAACGCTTCCCCTCCACAGTGGGGGCAGCGGGGCACCATGCTCTGCGGTACGGCGGTGCCCTCCCCCATAGCGTCGATCATCTCCCGCACTGGCTCCACCGCGTCCCATGTGTCGTCCGTACAGCAGGCCGCGCACTGAAAGAAGCGGTGATCACCCTGAATCTCGGCCACCCTGTCCTCCGGATAGAGCTTGACAAACTGGGTGTCCTGGTTGGTGGTGAGGACAAAGAAATCCTTGCCCTTTAAGAGTGCGTCCAGATCCAAATAGGGCCTGCGGACAGGAGCGGTCTGGGTGGTGTGCAGGAACGTAGCCAGATACCCCCAGAATTCCTCCCGGGAGGCCCAAGAATGCATCATGCCGGCAAAAGCGCCCTTGAAATGATATTTTTGTGCGTATTTTCCAAAATACTTCCGATAGGACTCGTTGTCCTCATAATAGAAATCTCCGCCTCCGGCGGCGGATAGGCCGGAGCCCCCGCCCACCAACACACAGTCCGCCGCGGCGATTTCCTTCATGAGCCGTCCGATCTACTCCTCATAGGGCAGCGGCGGCCGGGTAGACAGCCGGTAAGGGGTACGCCCGGCGGCATAGGTGCCGTAATACATGGAATACTTCATCTGAGCCTGCATGACGATGTTATCATAGTAGCTCATGTCGACCACGCCTTCCTCCCACTGTTATTTATTATTTTACAGCAAAAAATGATAGCACACTCTTGCGTTTCTGTCAATATGCTGTTATAATAAAAATAACATTCAGTGGGAAGGAGTGATGCCTTTGAAATACTCGACCAAGCTCAGCGACGCGGCGCATGTGCTGGCCTTTCTCGCCCTCCATCCCGGGGCTGCCCTCACCAGCGAACGGATCGCCGAGAGTGTACAGACCAATCCCGCCTATATCCGGCAGCTGATGTCGGCTCTGCGAAAGGCCGGCCTGCTGGTCAGTGTGAAGGGCCACCCGCGCCCCACTCTGGCCAAAGAGCCCGACGGCATCACCCTGCTGGACATGTACCGGGCCATCGAGGGGGACAAGCCCATCCTGCACCAGGATACCCATACCAATCCCGACTGCGGCGTGGGCGTGAACATCCAGCTGGCTCTGCGGGACTATTACGATGAGATACAGAAGGTCGCAGAGGACCGTATGAGCACCATCACTTTGCAGGACATTATCGACACCTACCGCAAAAAGGCGGGCGTAAATAACGAAACGGAGGTATCCGCATGAAAATCGCAGTCACCTATGAAAACGGGACTATCTTTCAGCATTTCGGCCACACGGAGCAGTTCAAGATCTATGAGGTAGAGAACGGGAAGGTGATCTCCTCTCAGATCGTTCCCACTGCCGGGCAGGGCCACGGGGCTCTGGCCGGGTTCCTGGCCGCCAACGGTGTGGACGCACTGGTCTGCGGCGGCATCGGCGGCGGCGCACAGATGGCACTGGCTGAGGCTGGCATCCGGCTTTACGGCGGTGTGCAGGGCACTGCGGACGAGGCCGTGGCCGCATTGCTGGCCGGCACACTGGGCTATGACCCGGATGTGCGCTGTGACCACCATGACCATGAACACGGCGGGGGCGGACATAGCTGCGGTGAGCACGCCTGCGGAGGCCATTCCTGCCAGAAATAATATTGTAGTTCTGCCAATTCCCCTTTACGTTCCCGGAGTATCGAAACCGTGGATTTCTCAATGGGTCCATCGCCCACAGAGATTTATTGGAGGTCGTTATGACATACACCAAACAATATGAGTACAAATGCCCGGTCGACTGGTCACATGTCACCCACACCGTTACCTTCCAGAAAGCAGACCAGATCCATCTGTTTGAAGATGTGGTCATCTCCTTCTCCTGCAGCCGAAACGGGAATTGCACCAAATGCGCGGAGAATTACCGAGATTGACCAATTATGATTCCGGCTTTTGGGGGGAATGCCCTTAGCCCAACAAAATCCTTTTCCGTCTTTATATAAGCATCCCGAGACTGTAAGGTCTCGGGATGCTTTTCGTCAGCGCCCCTTCTTCCTTTTCTGCCAGTTCATACTGTTATTGCCCGCCGCCCTTTTTACGGCGTCCGCTATTGTCAGAACCCCGAATCTCCTCATGGTAGAAATAGTCCACGATCACAGGGTGCCCCTGTGGGACGCGCCCGTATGGCATTTCGTTATCCACAAATGAGCAGCCGTATTTCGTCACCACGCCGTAAGGCCGGGCCGCCTTGAACATTGGTGTTCATTACGAGACTTTTACCGCACTTGCGGTGAAAGTCTCTTTGCCGCCCATTTCGCAGGAGGCGGGGGTGGTGACGGCCTTGTAGTTGTGGGGCAGGGCGTTGGTGATGCCGCTGATCTGCAGGTCGCCGCAGACAGAGCACTCCTTCACCGTGTAGCCGGGGCTGGTGCAGGTGGCGGCCACGGTATGGGTGGCGTAC
>CANRHK010000223.1 GCA_947630395.1 uncultured Oscillospiraceae bacterium | reverse complement strand
AGATAGTGTTCGAGGGGCTTGCCCTCCTTGTTGTTGACGACGTCCATGGGCGGTCTCCTTTGCGCGGCGCGGTATTTGTAACATATTATAACACGCCTCCACTCCGTGGACAAGAGATATTTATTCCCCGAAATGGGCGGCTCTACGTAGCGTTTGTTGACGGAGGCCGGGGCGGGGCGTTAAAATAAAGGACAGAAAAAGCGCTTTTCAAACACACAGGCGAGGTGACGCACATGATAGATATTGAGAACAGCCGCACCGGCGCGCTGATCCAGCAGATCCGGACGGAAAAGGGTCTGACCCAGAAGCAGCTGGCGGAGCGCCTGCACATCTCCGATCGGACGGTGAGCAAGTGGGAGCGGGGCGCGGGATTCCCGGATTTGTCCCTGCTGGAGCCCCTGGCGGAGGCGCTGGAGCTCACCGTCACAGAGCTTTTGCACGGACAGCGGGAGGAACCGCAGAGCGAGCCTCAGATCATCACCGCCAGGGATGCGGCGGCGGTACTGCGCACGGCCTGGCGGGAGAAGATCCGGGGCCTCCGGAAAAAGGCGTTCATCGCCTGCGCCGCGCTGGCGGTGGCCGCCGTGGCCGTCTTTTTCCTGACCCTGCCCAGCAAGCCCGGCGGATTTACCCGCCGTGATTCCGTCTATATCGAACAGATCTTCCCCGGAGGGTGGGAGAGCAGCTTTTCCTTCCCCCTGGATTGCCGGGGGACCACGGTCTCCCCGGACGTGGAGCGGTTCGAGACGGAGCTGTCCCCCACGGAGCTGACCGCCCACCTTTTGGCCCAGCCGGGAGTGGAGGAAAACGTGGCTGTCTGGAGCCTGAACGGGACGGAGTACCGGCTGTTCACGGTGTACCCAGAGGACGGCCTGGGCCGGTACGCCCTGCTGCGGTGCCCACCCAAGGAGGGGCGGCGCTGGCTGTACGGATTTGCCGGGGACCTGATGACGGCGGCCTATCTCCGGGAGGATGGGGAGAACAGCAAAATTCTGTTTCCGGCATTTCTCCTGGAGCAGGAGTACAGGCCGGTCTATCTGGACGCGGGGGTGGCCGCGCCCACCCGCTTCCCCGCCAATCAGCTCTCCCGCGCCTTTGACGCCCTCCGGGCCTTCTACGAGGGGCCCGGCGGAGCGGCGTGGTACGACGTGGCGGTGGATGCGGCGGCTCGGACGGTGACGCTGACAGCAAAGGACGCCCTGCTCACAGCGGAGACGCTGGACCGGATTCAGCCCGCTTTCCGGGTGACGGTGTTTGCTCGAGAGAACACCGCCTGTGTCCGGCTGGACGCCCTGCCCTGACCGGTCCATGGAGCGCAAAAAACCGGCCCACCCCCGCGGGGGATGGGCCGGTTTTTTGCGCTTTCTTTTGCTCTTTTGCGCTTTTCCGGTTATATCCGGTTCACCACCGGGATCACCATGGGGCTGCGCTTGGTGTGCTTGAAGAGGTAGCCGCTGACGGCGGACTTCACCGCGCTGCGCAGTTCGCCCACATCCCGGGCGTGCTGCTTGCCGCCCATAGCGGACAGGGCGGCGCCGGAGGCCACCTCGGTGAGCTCCCGCATCAGCTCCTCGGACTCCTTCACATAGATGAAGCCCCGGGTGATGATCTCCGGCTCTCTGACCATCTGGTTGTTCTGGATGTTCAGAATCACCACCACCATGCCGTCCTCGGCCAGGATCTTCCGATCCCGCAGCACCACCGCGCCCACGTCGCCCACGCCGCTGCCGTCCACCAGCACAGAGCCGGAGGGGGCGGGAGCGTCGGCGATCTTGATGGTCTTGGTGGTCAGCTCAATGACGCTGCCGATGTCTGGCAGGACGATGTTCTTCCTGTCCATGCCCATCTCCAGGGCCAGATTGATGTGCCGCCGCAGCATTTTCTGCTCCCCGTGGAGGGGAATGAAGAACCGGGGCCGGGTGAGGGCGTGGATGATCTTCAGCTCCTCCTGGCAGGCGTGGCCGGAGACGTGGAGGGGATCTGAGCGGTCATAGATGACCTCCACGTCCTTGCGGAACAGCTCGTTGATGACCCGGCCGATGGTCTTCTCATTGCCGGGGATGGCGCTGGCGGAGATAATGACCCGGTCGCCGGGGCCCACATCGATCTGCCGGTGCTGGGAGAAGGCCATGCGGTAGAGGGCGCTCATCTCCTCGCCCTGGCTGCCGGTGGTGACGAGGACCTGCTGGCTGAGGGGCAGGGACTTGATCCTGCCCAAGTCCACCACCGTGTTCCGGGGCAGCTTCATGTAGCCTAGCTCCGTGGCCACCTTCATGACGTTCTCCATGCTGCGGCCGGTGACGGCCACTTTCCGCCCGCAGGCGGCGGCCGCGTCGATGACCTGCTGAATGCGGTGGACGTTGGAGGCGAAGGTGGTGACGATGATCCTCCGATCGCAGCCGTTGAAGAGTCTATCGAAGGTCCGGCCCACAATCCGCTCGCTCATGGTGTAGCCGGGGCGCTCCACGTTGGTGGAGTCCGCCAGCAGGGCCAGCACCCCCTCCTTGCCCAGCTCCCCGAAGCGGCCCAGGTCGATAATCTCGCCGTCAATGGGGGTGGTGTCGATCTTGAAGTCGCCGGTGTGGACAATGACGCCCATGCTGGTGTGGATGGCGAAGGCCACGGAGTCGGCGATGGAGTGGTTGACGTGGATGAACTCCACATAGAACTTGCCCACCCGCACCATCTCGCCGGCCTCCACGGTGATGAGCTTCACCTGCTTGAGCAGGCCGTGCTCCTCCAGCTTCAGCTTGATAAGCCCGGCCGTGAGCCGGGTGCAGTAGACCGGCATGTTCACCTGCTTAAGCACGTAGGGGATGGCGCCGATGTGGTCCTCATGTCCGTGGGTGATAAACAGGCCCCGGATGCGGGCTCTGTTCTTGACCAGGTAGGTCACGTCGGGAATAACGCAGTCGATGCCGTACATGTCCCCGTCAGGGAAACCCATGCCGCAGTCCACCACGATCATATCGCCGCCGTGCTCGTAGACGGTCATATTCTTGCCGACCTCGTTGAGGCCGCCAAGGGGGATGATTTTCATTTTTTCTGCCAAATGCTTGCACTCCTTTTTGTTGAAACAGTCAAAAATATCGGAAAAAAGGCGCACCGAAAAGAGACAGGCAGGTTCTCCCCTTCTGCCGTGCCCCGCTTCGCATGACGTGGGGGGAGAGCCGCTGCCCGCTATGTAGCCGGAGCCATTTTCCGACGGCACGCCCGAGGGGGCTGCCGCCTATATTACAGGCACGCCCGCGGCTGCCTGCAAAAAACGTAAAAAGCACGGGAAATCTGTCCGCCGAAAGGGGACAGGGTCGGCCTGCCGCCGGTGGGAAGGGTCGGGGCCGCCGCCGCGCGGGGCCCATACAAAACTAGTATACCACAATTTTCCGGCGAAGTATACATAATTTTTCCCAATTCTCCGCTACAGCTGGGAAAATCCTGTGTGGAAGTTGCCCGCGCCCATCGGCCCGCGCCGGTTCCCATCCTCCGCCGCCCGCATATGCTGTCTTGGGGGCCGCATCTGCCCCCATCGCGGATACGGCCGTCCCGAATTTTGGGTACGGAGGAGAAACCAATGAAAAAGACAGCGCGCGTACTCCAGGCGGCGCTGACAACGTCGCTCCTGTTGTTTGGGGTCCTGCCCTTATCCGGCTCCGCGGCTGGAGCCCCGGAGGGCGGGGACTCCTATTCCGGTCTGATGGACTGGACTGGTGTGGAGACACTGTTCTGCCAGCAGTGCGGGGCGGAGGAGACTTTCTATCTCTACGCCTCGCCAGAGGGCGCCCGCCGGGGCGAGGATTTTGCGCCCACGGGCTCCCACTGGGAGATGACCCTGTGTCTGAACTGTGGTAC
>CANRHK010000222.1 GCA_947630395.1 uncultured Oscillospiraceae bacterium | reverse complement strand
GGGCGGCCTCCTTCTCCTCCGAGAGGCGGGTGATGATGATGTTGGCGGTGTCCCGGGCTATCATGGACCGGACGATACCGGCGATCTGTTCCGCCGTCTTGCCCTGGCCGAAGACGACTTCCGCCGCCCCCTGGCGGGCGGCGCGGTGGTGGTCCACCTTGGCGTAGCCCAGATCCTCAAAGGGGGATTGCCCGATGAGGCGGGCGGCCTCCTCGGCCGGCAGAGTGCCGGACTGGACTTTATTTAATAACACAAGAAGTTGTTGGTGCTCCATAGGATGACTCCTTTCTGTGGGGGCTCCGCCCCCTCCGGCTCTTTTTCTTCTCGCGGCTGCCGCCGCAGCCCTGGCCTACTTTTCCCTTGCCGGAAAAGTAGGCAAAAGGGCACTCAAGGGTTTCACCCTTGAGAATCCTAATTTGTTTTTTGGTTTTGCGCTCGACCTTCGGATTTCCGAACTAAACCGAACTCGCTCCCGTGTATGAGGCGAAGCGGCTACTTTTGTATTGTTGTACGGACATATCTATGCGGCGCCCAGTTGGCTTCGCCAACCTTCGCTGCGGTTCGCTGTACAGTCCGTGTCCCCTTCGCGGAGTGGAACGGAGCGACAAGAGGCAGTTGGTCAAAATAAAAAAACAACCAGCGCACCCAATCCACCCCGCCCCAGCGCATCCATCTGAGCAAGACCATACCGGGGTAGCCGCTTCGCCTCATATACGGACGGCACCAATTTAGACAAGCCAGGCCGTCAAGACAGCGCAAAACAAATCAAAACATTGGGGTACCCAGGGGTGAAACCCCTGGGCGTGCTTTTGGGTACTTTTCCCACGAGGGAAAAGTACCCCGGGGCCAGCAGGCACGCCAGTGCCGATAAAGACCGGTCAGGGGGCGGAGCCCCCCCGCCGCCAGTCTACCGGCTGAACTGGTATAAACCGCATTTGATCATGCCGTTATAAAGCTTCCTCTTCCTGTCCGCCTTGCGGCCAAAAAACCTCTCAAACTCCGGGTGGGAGGTCAAAACCAGCACCCTCCACCGGGGCGGGATGCCCCGGTAGACCTCCCCGAACATCCGGTACAGATCCTCCGCCTCCCGCTGCTCCAGCAGCCGCTCGCCGTAAGGCGGGTTGGTCACCACCTGACCGTACTCCCCCTGACATTTCAATTTCGCCGCGTCGGCCACGTCGAAGCGGACCAGGTCCTCCACACCGGCTTTCACGGCATTGCCGTGGGCAATGCGCACCGCCTTGGGGTCGATGTCCCCGCCCCAGATGTCGTACTGTCCGTCAAACTCCTTGTCCATGGCCTCGTCCGCCGCGTCCATCCAGGCCCCGCCGGGGATGCAGCCCCACTTCTGGGCGTCAAAGGAGCGGTCCAAGCCCGGGGCCCGGTTCTTGGCAATCAGCGCCGCCTCAATAGCGATGGTCCCTGACCCGCAGAAGGGATCCCGGAAGGGGTCACGGCCCCGGTAGCGGCTCAGTGTCACCATGGCCGCCGCCAGCGTCTCCCGGAGGGGGGCCTCCACCCCCACCGCACGGTAGCCCCGCTTGTGAAGCCCCGCGCCGCTGGTGTCCAGATAGAGGGCGCACTGGTCACGCATGATGCCGAACTGAATCTGATACTTGGCCCCGGTCTCCGGCAGGCGTTCCAACCCGTAGGCCCGGCCCAGGCGGTTCACCGCCGCTTTCTTCACAATCTTCTGGCAGTCCGGCACCGAGTGGAGCTGGGAGTCCAGGGCGTGGCCCTTCACTGGGAACTGGCCGTCCCGGGGGATGAAGTCCTCCCATGGAACATTGGCCGCGCCCTGAAACAGCATCTCAAAGCTGCGGGCCGGAAAGGACGCTATCAGAATCAGCACCCGCTCGCCGCAGCGGAGATTGATGTTCAGCCGGGGAATGTCGGAGAGCTCCCCCCGGCAGAGAACCCGGCCGTTCTCCACCCGCACATCCCGGAGGCCCAGGCGGCGGACCTCGTCGCCCACCAGGCCCTCCAGCCCAAAGAGACAGGGGATGGCAAAAGTCAGCATAGCAAATCCCTTTCCGCGTTCATTCTGCCCCACAGTATACCAAATTTGGGGCAAAAAGGCAAGCCGCGGCGGGGCCTTGCCGCAGATTTTCCTCCGGGCGGGCGCGGCGCGCCGGAATGTTTCCCCACAGGCAAAAAAACAGTGGAAAACCGGCGAGGGATGTGTTATACTAGTGTCGCTGGTAAACCTGTATTTTTCGCGCACCGCGCGCAGAACACAAAAAGGAGGTATTCCTAATCATGATTTGGATTCTTATCGCTATTATTATCATCGTTCTCATCCTTCTGCTGACCAACATCCACGTGGTCCAGCAGTCCCGGGCCTTTGTGGTGGAGCGCCTGGGAGCCTACCACTGCACCTGGGGCGTGGGCCTGCACGTGAAGCTGCCCATCATCGACCGGGTGGCCAAGCGGGTGAGCTTGAAGGAGCAGGTGGTCGACTTCGCCCCTCAGCCCGTCATCACCAAGGATAATGTCACCATGCAGATCGACACGGTCATCTACTTCCAGATCACCGACCCCAAGCTGTACACCTACGGCGTGGAGCACCCTATGAGCGCCATTGAGAATCTGACCGCCACCACCCTCCGCAACATCATCGGCGATCTGGAACTGGACCAGTCCCTCACCAGCCGTGACCACATCAACACCCAGATGCGCTCCATCCTGGACGAGGCCACCGACCCCTGGGGCATCAAGGTCAACCGCGTGGAGCTGAAAAACATCATGCCGCCCCGTGACATCCAGGACTCCATGGAGAAGCAGATGCGGGCCGAGCGTGAGCGCCGCGAGGCCATCCTCCAGGCCGAGGGCCAGAAGCAGTCCCAGATCCTGGTAGCCGAGGGCGAGAAGCAGTCCGCCATCCTCCGGGCTGACGCCGAGAAGCAGGCCGCCGTGCTGCGGGCCGAGGGCGACAAGCAGGCCCGGATCCTCCAGGCGGAGGCCGAGGCCGAGGCCATTCTCCGGGTACAGCAGGCCACCGCCGACGCGCTGAAGCTCTTAAACGAGTCGGCCCCCAACGAGCAGGTGGTGAAGCTGAAGGCCCTGGAGGCCTTCCAGGCCGCCGCCGACGGCAAGGCCACCAAGATCATCATCCCCAGTGAGATTCAGTCCCTGGCCGGCCTGGCCGCCGGACTCCAGTCCCTGGCGGAAGAGAAGAAATAATCCTCTGTCCTTTTATCCCCGGTCCCCCTGGGCCGGGGATTTTTGCGCGGCAAAAAAATTTTTAAAAATTTTTCCGTGCCGGGGCACATTTTCATTTTTTTTACGTCTATATCAGTAAGAGCACCATGAAAGATACAAACGGGAGGCGACGCCATGAGCCGGATTCTGCTGGCCCTTTACAGCATCAGCCACTTCTGGGTGGATCTCAGCTGCGCCATGCTGCTGTTCCGCACCCTTCTCACCAGCCCCGATTTGGCCCTGTGCCTGCTGGTCTACAACTTCTGCGCCTTCGCCCTCCAGATGCCCCTGGGGCTACTGGCGGACAAACTGGACAGAAACGGAGCCGTGGCCGCCGCCGGGTGCGCTCTGGTGGCGCTGGCGTACCTGTCCCCCCTTCCCCTTCTCACCGCCGTTACCGCCGGGGTGGGCAACGCCCTGTTCCATACGGGAGGCGGGCGGGCGGTTCTCCGTGGCGGCGAAACAGCCGGGCCGGTGGGCGTCTTTGCCGCACCGGGGGGCCTGGGGCTGTTTCTCGGCACCCTCTGGGGCAAGGGGGACGCCCCCGTCCTGTGGCTGGGGCCCTTCTTCCTGGCGGTGCTGGCGGCGGCCATCCTGTGGACCTGCTACTGGCAGTCCGGCACCTCCCGCCGCTCGGGAAGCGCCTCCCCGGACCTG
>CANRHK010000221.1 GCA_947630395.1 uncultured Oscillospiraceae bacterium | reverse complement strand
TTGTTGATGAGCACCAGCTTTGCTTTCTCCTGCTCCAGATTGGGCGGTCCGAACATGGAGATCTGCGCCTGGTTGGCCTCGATGACAGGCCGGGGGTCGT
The DNA here is from genome assembly GCA_947630395.1 of uncultured Oscillospiraceae bacterium. Taxonomy (GTDB): domain Bacteria; phylum Bacillota; class Clostridia; order Oscillospirales; family Oscillospiraceae; genus Pelethomonas. The sequence goes on along the minus strand of CANRHK010000221.1, from coordinate 3,770 downwards.
AGTTGGTGATGATGACCTCCTCGTACTTGGCCCCCTTTGTCTGCGCCATATCGTTGTGCCGCTCAAATTTGAGGATGTACATATCCGAGAACAGGTCGCAGATGAACTCGTGGTAGTTGTAGGAGACCATCGAGTATCCCAGGGTCTCCCGTACAGCCTCGTGGACCCGGATGTGGTCCGGAGGGCCGAACGGCAGCGGGTACATTTTCTCCGCCTGATAATAGGGCGGGTCGATATAATGCAGCGTTTCAGGCGAGTCATTCAACTTCATGGACGCCGCGAAGTCCCGGTGCAGGATGGGGACCCCCTCCAACCGGTAGGCGGCCAGCTCGATATCCTCCAGAAAATTGCGGAAATAGACCGGCCGGGTTCCATAAGACTTCATGGTGCCGTTAAAGCTGCCCCGGTTGACGATGTAGTACGCGGCGGCGTGGCGCACGTCGTACATCTGGCCCCTTTCCCGCAGGATGTCCATCATCGTTTCCAGCTGCTTCCCGGTAAAACACTCCCTGGCCACCTCCATCTCGCCGCGGGAGAAATCCGGCTCCGGCAGGCTGTGCTCCAGGAGCCCTCTGAGATAGAGGAAATCCTGTTCGGAGTGCAAGGGCAGGAAGTCCAACTCCTGGAGCAGAGCCAGGGGGCGGCATTTGACGCAGGCGAACAGGTTGACCAGTTCCCCGTCGTAGTCGTTGTAGACCTCAATCACGCCCCGGCGCCTGGGCCCGCCCAGAAGCAGGGACCCGCTGCCGCCGAAATGCTCGGCGTACCGCCTGATTTTCCGTGGCATCACGGGCCGGATGATCCCCTGGAGGTTCTGCTTACCGCCTATCCAGTTGAGAAAGGGGCCGACGCCGAGAGCGGCCTCTTTCCTCAGCCGTAACCGCTCTCTCCACGTCCTCCGCTTCATCCTCCGCCTCCTCTCCGAACCGCTCCAGGGAGTCCTCCAGGCCGTGGATGGCGGCGTTGAGTCCGTCCGCCATGGACCGGAGCTGCCGGATGGTGCTGTAGACCTCGCCCGCCGTGGCTGCATAGAAATAGCCCTCCTGGCTGCTGCCGATGGGTACCTTCTTCTTCCGGAGCCGGTTCACCCGCCGGCGCGGCTCGTTCCCGCTGATATAGAAATTCTTCTCCAGGACCACGCCCCTGACTGTGTTCTGCCGCCCCAGGCAGTTGTCCTTCAGGTACTCCACTAATTGTTCCGAAGTCATCAATGTTCTCCTTTTCCGGAGCTGTCTCCCGGAAAAGGGCGCAAAAAAGGGGGCCGCGTCCCCATCCGGGATACGACCCCTCTACATTATTATAATGATAGCTTATTCCATTGTTTGCCCCTGCTCTTGCGGAGGCTCGCTGTACTCATAGAACAGCGGCTTGCCGTTCCAGGCGGCGTAACCGTGGCCGGTGGCGCTCATTCCCGTCCGCCCGGCGTATGCGCCGGCGTAGGACGCGCCGTCAAAACACTCCAGGAGGAAGCTGTCCGACTTCCGCAGAACGCCGTCCGCGATGGCTTTCTCCTTGCCAAAGGCGTCCAGGTCCACACTCCTGGGGATGAACTCGTAGCATGACAGGTTCTGGGACAGGTCCAGGGCGTAGTCCAGTCTATGGCAGTCCTCCAGTTCCATCACAGTCTGCCACTTCTCCAGAAAGTACGGCTCTCCTTGGCCCTGCTCCTCCCAGATGTATCCAAAGGCCATGGCGTGCTGGACCAGCTCTGCCGCGCTATCGTACTGCTCCAGCACATTTTCAAGCCGCGGAAAGTAGCAGTCCACGTCCAGCATAATGCACTCACCGGCGCTTTTTACCTGAAGCGCCTCCAGCGCAAGGGTGAGTTCATCCGGGACCTCACCCACCGTGCTCTCGCCGCAGTCCGGGAAACCTATCCAGACCCCCTCCGTGTTGGACCGGCTGGCCAGCTTCACACAGATGGCATAGTCTCCCGCAGTGGGGAGATGCGGCAGGGACAATGGCTCACTTATATCCAACTCCCTCGTCTGCTGAACGAGACATCCGCCTTGGAAGCTTCCACCGTGCTCCGCCCTGAACTGCCGCCCCGCCTGTTCAGGGTCCAGGAACGGGCGGGCTTTCCGGGACGCCATGTGGTAATGTTCCAATACATACTGCCCAAGTGCCTTGTCGTCCCCAGCACCCAGCAGCAGGGAGAAGTACTCCATCTGACTGGCAGTGCGGATCACAGTCTCCACATCTGCGGGCCGTAGGATATCCATGGCCCCGGCGAACTTCAGCTTCTCTGCGGCGGTCATGTGGTCGAAGCGGCGCTCCAGCCACTCGTACTGGCTCTTGGTCAGCTCCAGGCCGGCCAGGAGGTCAAACTGTTCCCGGCTCACTGCATCGTCACCCCCATTTCGTACCCCTGCTGCTCCGGACCCTGGATGGGGCCGCCATCCTGCCGCTCCACAAGGCCGTATGGCGTTTGCACCGCGTTCTGGTTCTCCGCTATCGCCCTGCCGAACCCCTCCGCGTCCAGGTGGGGAAGCAGAAGCTCCATTGTCTCATCGTCCAGCATACACCGCAGCTCCGAGAGCGCGACGTCCCTCTCGGAACGCAGGTTGGGGGAGAATACATACTCGTCCAAGCGCTCCGCCAGACGCGTCACGTCCGGGCTTGAGCACCGGGTGGCCTCCAGCACCGCCTTGAACTTAGGAAGCTGCCCGCTCTCCATCACCGGCTTCAGCGCCTCCGCCAGCTTGATGAGCTCTTCGATACCCTCAATCCACTCGCAGACAGACGGCAGCTCGGGAATCGCGCCGTCGTAGTCTATGAAAACCACCTCATCCCAGGAGCTGGCGTTCAGTTTTTGCAGGGCATCATCCAGGCGCTCCTGTGAGGCGGGAAGGTCCAGGATGGCGGTGTTCTTCTGATCCCAGAAAGTCTGGATCGCGAATCGGAAGATGTAGTCCGGCCTGGGCAGTGACGTTGGTACGGGCGGCGCCTGCTTCAAATCGCTGTGCCGCACAACATACCCGCCGGGGGAATCGTAGCTTCTCTCTACAAACATGCCGCCTTCGGCCAGCCGCGTCTCCCTGCCAATCTGCTCAAAGTCCAGCATCTCAAACACGTCGTCCGGGATGTCGTCCAGGCCGGGGATAAATCCGTTCTCAGCGTAGAAACGTCCCAATTCTTCGTCATTACAGGCGTCCACCACATGGCAGCACTCCGTGCTGTACGCCAGGTCCAGGACCCGGGTGATGGGAAGCGGTTGGTCTGATTTTTTCGCCTCCATCTCCACCAAGCCCCGCAGCGCCGTGCGCTGGGCGTCGTTCATGGCGGATATCTTCTCCGCCAGAGCCGTCATGTCGCGAATCTCTCCCAGATAGTCCATGCGTTTCCCCAGGCTCTCCATGCCGGGATAGTCCTCAATCCGCGCGTAGACGTCGCGCTCGTGGGCGGCGCCTATCCGCTCAAAGGCATCCAGCACCTGATACGGCGTGGCCGGAAGCGTCAGGGAGGTGTGGGGCGCGTCGCCGGAGCTGCCGCGCCGGGTGAGATACACCGTGAACACATCAGCCAAGGCACATCCCTCCCATCTCCTGTCGGGGCGGCGCCTGCTCCGGCCCAGCTCCAAACCGCTCCTGTTCCGTCTGGATGCTCCAGTCATCATCGTTCCACAGGTGGACGTACAGCTCATCGCCGCCAACCTTGATTTCCCGCTGCTCGAAGCCCTCGCCCCAGCCGTCTTTATGCGAAGCTTCGCATAAAGACGGTAATGCAGGGCTGCGGTTAATGTAAAGTAAAAGCGAGGAAGGGCTGAATAC
>CANRHK010000220.1 GCA_947630395.1 uncultured Oscillospiraceae bacterium | reverse complement strand
CCCTTCAGACAGGCCAGCACGCCGTAGCAGATCAGCGTCTGCTCCCGGCGGATGGCGGCCAGCGCCTTATCCTGCCGCCGGTCCCTGTCCAGAAAGTGGACGCACCAGGCCGCCGCGCCGCCCAGGGCCCCCAGGGCCGCCAGCAGCGAGGACAGCCGGATCACCGCCTCCACCATCTCCATGGATGCCATTTCTCTCCTCCTCCCTTCTCCGCAGTGTTTCTATATAACGATGAAAAAAGCCCCGGGTTGTACGTTTTTGTGCAACCCGGAGGAAAATTTTTCGGAAATTTTTGAAAAGCCCTTGACTGTCAAGGGACTTGATAGTGTATCATAGCCCCATAGGAAGGGAGGCGGTCTGCATGACCATCAAGGAGATCGAGGCGCGGGCCGGCATGACACGGGCCAATATCCGCTATTACGAGACCCAGGGCCTGCTGGCCCCGGAGCGCCGGGAAAACGGCTACCGGGACTATGGGGAGGCGGATCTGTCCGCCCTGGAGAAGATCAAGCTGCTGCGGGTGCTGGGGGTGCCGCTGGAAGAGGTGAAAGCCCTCCAGGAGGGCCGGGAGGACCTGTCCGCCGTCCTGGACCGCCGCGCGGCGGCGCTGGAGGGGGCGGCGGCCCAGTCAGCCCGGGCCGGGGCGGTCTGCCGTGCCATGCGTCAAGCCGGCGCGGCCTATGACACCCTGGACGCCCGGCACTGGCTGGGGGAGATGGAGGCGGCGCCGCCCGCGGAGATCCCCGTCCCCGGCACGGACGCGGTCCCCAGAGTGCGATCCCCCTGGCGGCGGTACTTTGCCCGAAGCTTGGATCTGACGTTGTGCAATATGCTGTGGGGAGCGATTCTGTCGCTGATGAATGTGAACATCCTCCAGCAGGATACCGTGCTGACGCTGATCATCGCATACCTGGCGGTGGGGACCATGCTCCTTCTGGAGCCGCTGTTACTGTCCCGCTTTGGCACAACGCCGGGCAAATGGATTCTGGGCCTCTCCGTCACGGACGCGGAGGGAGGCCACCTGACATACGGCGGGGCGTTCTCCCGCACCTGGACCGCGCTTTGGCGGGGCATGGGCCTGGACATTCCATTTTACAATCTCTTCCGCCAGTGGAAGAGCTATCGGGCGTGCCGCGCCGGGGAGGCCCTGGACTGGGAATACGACTCCGTGCTGGTGCTGAGGGATGAAAAGCCCTGGCGCGCCGCCGCGTATGTTGCCGCCAGGGCGGCGGCGTTGGGGCTCACGCTCCTGACCGTCGCGGCCATGCAGATGCCGCTGCACCGGGGCGACATCTCCGTGGCGGAGTTCTGCGAGAACTACAACCGCCTGGCGGACTACTACGGCGTGGAAAACGGCCACCACCTGGACGAGGAGGGCAGATGGGTGGAGGATGTGACGTATCCCGCCAGCTACTCCGGCATGTCCCTGCCCAAATACACCTTCACCGAGGTTGACGGCGTGATGACGGGCATGCGGTTCTCCTATGGGAAGTCCGGGAGCACCGCCTTTTGGAACGGCGGCTATCAGGAAGAGATGGCTCTGCTGGTCCTGTCCTATGTCAAGGCCCAGAGCGGCAGCGGCCTTCTGAACAACGCGGCGGATCGGATGGTGCGAACCATCGCGGACAGGCCCTATGAGAGCTTCCAGCTGTCCGGCTACGGGGTCAATGTCACCTGTGAGATAGCCTACTCCGGCTATGTCGATGTGCCTATGATGGGGATGCAGCCGGATGGCGGGGAGGAGGAGCCCCACGTGTCGTTCTCCTTCTCCATGGAGAAGAGCTGACGGACAAACAGAGGGGATACCGTATCGGTATCCCCTCTGCGTTTTACTTTTTTCCCAGCACCTCCCGGCGGATGTAGGTGACGGTCCTCTCCTCCCCCTCGTCCCGCAGCATTTTGAGAAGGGTCTCCAGCAGGCCCCGGGTCTTGGGGTGGATCAGGTAGTGGTCGATGCTCTTGGCGTAGTACTCCCAGGGGGAGGCGTCAGTGTACTTGTCCCCCAGGTAGGTCTGGCTGGCGGCCACCCTGTCACAGAACATCTCCACCACGTACTTCACCGGCATCTCCATGCCGCCCATGCGGAAGTTCAGCTCCGGGACGTAGTCGATCCAGTACTCCAGGTGGTGCTTGTTGCGGCCCTTGTGGTGGAGCCAGGCGGAGGAGACGCCGGTGGCCAACCGCTCGGCCTCGTTGGGGCTGTGGTCCCCCTGGTAGTATTTGGCCCCCACCAGGAACTCCGTAGGGCCGTACTTGCTCAAGTCGTGGAGCAGCCCCTGCCTGTAGAGTCCCACCCGGAAGCACAGGCGCATGACCCGCAGCTTGTGGGCGGTGATGGTCTTCAGATGCCCCTGCCAGTTGCCCATAGGATCGCCCTCCTCCCGATGATTGGATAAGGCCATTGTACCACAACCCGCCGCAAATAGCTATCCCGATTTTTTCAGGCGGATCACAAGAGGGCGGGGCTGGCGGCCCCACACAGCAAGAGGGGGCCGGACTTCCGTCCGGGCCCCTCTCCTAATTATGTTCGTTTACTTGTAGAGCTCAATCAGCTTGACCAGATGCTCATACCTCTCCTTCGCGGCGGCCTCGTTCTTGGCGAACAGGACCTCGGCGCGCTCGGGGAACTCGCGGGTCAGGCGGGCATAGCGGGCCTCGTTCAGCAGGAACTCCTGATAGCCGCCAGCGGGCGCCTTGCTGTCCAGGGTGAAGGGATTCTTGCCCTCGGCAGCGGCGGCGGGATTGAAGCGGAACAGGTTCCAGTAGCCGCACTCCACGGCGCGCTTCATTTCCTTCTGGCAGTTGAGCATGCCGCCCTTGATGCTGTGCATCTCGCAGGGGGCGTAGCCAATGATCAGGGACGGGCCGTGATAGGCCTCGGCCTCGGCAATGGCCTTGATGGTCTGGGCGGTGTTGGCGCCCATAGCCACCTGGGCCACGTACACGTAGCCGTACTGCATGGCGATCTCGCTCAGGCTCTTCTTCTTCATCTCCTTACCGGCGGCGGCGAACTGGGCCACCTGGCCGATGTTGGAGGCCTTGGAGGCCTGACCGCCGGTGTTGGAATAGACCTCGGTGTCGAAGACGAAGACGTTGACATCCTCGCCGGAGGCCAGGACGTGGTCCAGACCGCCGTAGCCGATGTCGTAGGCCCAGCCATCGCCGCCGAAGATCCACACGGACTTCTTGTTCAGGTAATCCTTCTGGGCGAGAATCTGCTCAATCAGGGTGCATGCCGGGCAGTCGCAGTACTTCTTGCCGGCAGCCTTCAGCTCGGCGGCGTGCTCGGCGAACTGGGGATGCTCAGCCAGCTCGTCCACGGTGCACAGGGCCTCCTCCATCTTGGCGATGTACTCCTTGGTGGCGTCCTGGTTGGCGGTGCCGTCCTCCATGGTGTCCAACCACTTCTGAGCGGCCTCCTTCAGGCCGGGCATGGCCCAGTCCACAGCCAGCAGGGCTTTGGTCTTGTCGGCCAGAGCGTTGCGGATGGTCTTCTGGCCGATGTACATGCCGAGGCCGTGCTCAGCGTTGTCCTCGAACAGGCTGTTGCACCACGCCGGGCCCTTGCCCTCGCTGTTGGTGCAGTAGGGGCTGGTGGCGGCGGGACCGCCCCAGATGGAGGAGCAGCCGGTGGCGTTGGAGATGTACATGTGGTCGCCGAAGAGCTGGGTCACGAGACGGGCATAGCTGGTCTCGGCGCAGCCGGCGCAGGAGCCGGAGAACTGGAGGTAGGGCTGCTTGAACTGGCTGCCCTTGACGGTGTTGTCCTGGACGTCGGGCTTGGGAGAAGTCTGCACCAGGTAATCCCAAACCTTGGCCTGCTGGGCCTCGCCCTCCTGGGGCACCATCTTGATGGCCTTGTCCTTGGCCAGGCACTGCTCCACGCAGACGCC
>CANRHK010000219.1 GCA_947630395.1 uncultured Oscillospiraceae bacterium | reverse complement strand
CGGTGGATGATTTCCCAGATATTCTTTGGCGCCTTTGCCGTCCGGTTCCGCTGGGCGATATATTCCATCGTGGGGACAAAGGGCTGGTCAAACGGGTCCCGCATGATTTCCCGGAGAGACAGCCCGGATAGTTCAACGATGCAGACCCGGCCCGACAGCGATTCGGAGGCGCTCTCCATCAGCTCCAAGGGCTGGGAACCGGACAGGAGGAATTGCCCGCGGTCGTTGCTCTCGTCGCAGGAGAGCTTGATGTAGCGGAACAGGGAGGGGGCGCGCTGCACCTCGTCGAAGAACGCGGGAGCGGGGTTCAACATTAGGAACATGTTGGGGCTCTCTTTCGCCTGGTCCTCCACGAAGGGGTCGTCCAAGGGAACATATTTGTAGTCAGGGAAGTTCCGCTTCAGGAGGGTGGACTTCCCTGTTTGCATGGCACCGGTCAGTAGCAGACATTTAAAAGAACGGGTCCCGTTCCGCACATATGGCTCGATTGCCCTTGGGATATATTCCATAAAAGCGTCCTCCTATTTCGACTAAAACGGAATCTTGTTCCGTATTAGCCATTATACAGGAATGGAGCCTGAAAGTCAAGCAGGGTTCCTAATAGGTTATCCGAACTTTGATGACGACAGGATAGAGAACTATGGCCGGTGCCGTGCCCGTATACACAGTGGGTACGGAGAAGTGCGGTTTATAGCCATATAATAGCATGGAAAGCACATGTCGGGACATCCTTGCATGACGGGCAGGATATGTCCCGGTATCGGTAAGATACCAGCGGATACATCTGGGACCGCGATGCCATAATTGTCAGTAGGGACATCAACAGTCTAGCTGCGCGGGTTGTCTGCTTTCCCGAGAATTTCCTGCCTGAGGAGAGGAGACAGGATTGTCACGCGCGACTGACTCCCACATGTCTGAGTTGCCCTATCGATGGCCTTCAAGTCGCCGATAACAACCAGCTTCATCTTGGCTCGTGTCATGGCCGTGTAGAGCATCTCGCGGGTGAGAGCCTTGGTCATATAAGAGTCAAGGATAAGGATAACTGCGGGATATTCACTGCCCTGCGACCGGTGCGCACTGATTGCGTACGCCAGCTCCAGGCTATTTTGGGAGACCTCAATCAGCTCGTCCCCGATGGCGACTATAACACGGTTCCAGCGGCCGGGTCCTATTACAGTCCCTACAGAACCGTTGTAGAAGCGTCTATTTGGGTCGTTAGACGTGCATACGACGCGGTCGCCTTTTCGAAACCCATTTGTCTCTTGTGTACTCGTATCAGGATTGAAGATATCACGCAGAGCACCGTTGAGCGTGTCTGCCCCTACCTGGCCGATACGAACAGGACATATGACTTGGATGTCATCGTAGTGCCACCCCTGAGCGAGCAGTGATGCGATTGCGTCAGGAAGCGCCTTAAGAGTCTCTGCCGTACTATGGGTCTCAATGAGATGCAGAGCATCGGTAGGGGCAGTGTTCCGCGGTATTGGCCGCAGCATCCAGTTAGGAAAGCCCTCGGTGCCTAGCAGGATATCTGCCGCGTCCGAGATGGCGGCGGCGTCACCGGTTTGCCGATAACAAGATTCCAGCGATACGACCGGTATCATATGGCTCGTTATCATGTCCTGGAATACTCGGCCAGGGCTGATGCTGAGCAGCTGATTGGGGTCACCCACGAAGACAACCGATGTTGATTTCGAAATCATTCGGAAAAACCTGGCTGCAAGGGTTAAGTCAACCATAGACGACTCATCCACGACGATGAGGTCCGTCTTGATGCTGTCACTAACAAGGAATCTCTCGTCGCCATCATAGCGGCAATCCAGCAGTCTATGCAGCGTCTGTGCCGGCTCTCCTGTAGCCTCCTCAAGCCGCCTGGCAGCTTTCCCGGTCGGAGCAGCCAGTTGGACTGAGCCTGACGGATAAAGGGCGCGAAATACCTTCACCAGCACTTTAATCAGAGTCGTCTTGCCGCTCCCAGGTCGTCCGCTGATGATGGAAATCTTGTTAGTGAGCGCCAGCATTATGGATGCGCGCTGCTCTTTGGAGAGGGAAATACCTTCCTTCTCGCATACCTTCTTGATTCGATAATTGATTTTGGATGCCGGAGGCGCCTGAACGCTGACGCTGAGCATATCCTTGACATTTTCTATGATTTTGGATTCCGCCAGATAATCGTCCTCGGTATAGACAAAGGGCCCGCGGTATCGGAACCAATCACGCACCACCGCCTTCATACGGCAGTGAATGATGTAGTCTTCGACTGTGTCGGCATTTGTACCTATCAGCAAGCGATGTACCGCATCTTCCAGGGCATTCTTATGGATACATGTGCTGGCAGTTTCCAGCCGATGGGTACACACAGCGGTTATCACCGCTGTGTCGATGAGCTCCTTGACATTGTTGAAACTATTGCTTGCGAGGCGGTCGCTGAACAGCTCCTCTATTTCCTCAGGCTTGTCTGCCTTGAGGATGGACGCCGCCAGGGGCAGAGGTACTCTTTCTAAGATGTCATCCTCTTCTAAGATATCATCCACATCCACGAATTTATTCTCCTTTCTTGATTCCAAGCAGGATACGCCACAGCCTGTCCGCCTGGGCTGGCATCTTGCCCTTAAAACTCTGTTCCACGCTCTTTATGGTGATGTCGCCGATGCGCCGGTCCACCACCCCCGCAAATCTTTCCGCGAACAGCTGCGGCCCCAATTCGGCGCCGTATCTGCGCCACAGTTCCTCCTCAAGGCGGGCAATTCCGGGGGAATTTCTCTGGCTTTGGAGAACGGGAGCCGGCTGCTTAACTGGAGCATCAGTCTCTCGCGTCACCGAATTCTCCAAATGCTCGCCGTTGGAGGCATCATTTTCCGAGGGGATGCCATTCCGTTCCGCCAGTTTTCCCCCCATTGTAGGGGTTGGTAGATTTTTGTCGCATTTGTTGGATTTTTGGCACACATCACTGTCAGGATGTTTTGACCGAACGCGATGTACGGTGCGGATTGAACATCCAACTCTCTCGGCAATTTGCGAAACCGGAATTCCTTGCTTGTACAACTCGCAGATAAGCTGGTCCCGATGAGCCTTTTTTGTGTCCATAGGCCCTGTTTGTGCCCGATGGTTTACGATGGTCCTGCTGACTGTCTGTGTACTGACGCCTAGAATATCTGCAATGTGCCGTTGCGGGGTACCGCTTGCATACATCGCAACGATGCGCTGGCTGCGGTTCTTGGGGGTATCCAGCAACTGGTTTCCATCCTGCTGCGTAAAGGTCCCCTTCATCATAGTGTTCGCTTGTTTTTTTTCACATTCGGTTGCTATTGGGCACATCGCGTTGTTGGTGTACTTGAGCAGTACACGTTGAACCGTACGTGTTGAGCAGCCTGCATCCTTGGCAATTTGAGACTGCGGAATTCCCTGTCTGTTCAACTTGATGATGAGATTGTCCCGCTCCGTCCATTTTGAGCCCTGGGTCCCTGCTTGTGCCCGATAATTTGCGATGACCTTGCTGACGGTCTTTGCGCTGATGCCAAAGGTGTCCGCAATCTTTTGTTGGGATACTCCGCTTTCGTACATCTCAACGATTCGCTGGTTACGAGTTTTGAGTTCCTTAATTGTTTTGGCCTTCTTCGGCGTAGAAACGTGTAGGCCAATCTGCGATGCTTCTGCGGGCGTAATTTCGAGCAGTTCTGCGATTCTCGGTATGGTGAATCTGTAGCCTCCAACGTAGCGTGCGGAGCAAAGTGTGCTATTGAGTTCGGATTTCCTTAACGGGATTTTGAATCCGTCGTTGAAGTACTCCGTCCGACGCGTTGCTTCATCATTAGTCATACCCAACCTGCGCAGCAAGGAATAGTAAACCAAACAGTTATTGTTCCGGAGTTCGTAATAGGGGTCAGCGTTTCTGATGGCACGGAGTTGCTCAATCTTGCCGACCATACCCCGCAACCATCTGCGCAGATTCTTTTGGGGCGTACCAC
>CANRHK010000218.1 GCA_947630395.1 uncultured Oscillospiraceae bacterium | reverse complement strand
CGTATAAACGGAAGTGCGGCATGACCGAAATCATGCCGCACTTCGAAAACATCATGAACTTGTTTTATTGGACGCCCCTCTCTGGGCGCTCCTTTTTCGCATAGCGGAAACAGAATTTAGGCGTCAATGCCCCGGCTGGTCAGGTACTTCTTGACCATGAGGGCCACCTTGAAGGTGATGGCGTCGTCGAACTCCCGCAGATCCAGGCCGGTGAGCTTCTTGATCTTCTCCAGCCGGTAGACCAGAGTGTTGCGGTGGACAAACAGCTTCCGGGCGGTCTCGGACACGTTCAGGTTGTTCTCAAAGAACTTATGGATGGTAAACAGGGTCTCCTGGTCTAGGGAGTCGATGGGGTTCTTCTTGAAGACCTCCACCAGGAACATTTCGCACAGGGTGGTGGGCAGCTGGTAGATGAGCCGCCCGATGCCCAGGCTCTCGTAGTTGATGACGTATTTCTCGGTGTCAAAGACCTTGCCCACCTCGATGGCGATGCGGGCCTCCTTGTAGCTCTTGGCCAGGTCCCGCAGATGGTAGGACACCGTGCCGATGCCGATGACCACGTGGTTCTCGCTGCCCACCCGGAGGGTGTCCTCCAGAAGGCCGGCCACCCGGGAGATCTCCCGCTCACCGCCGGTCTCCGGCAGCTGGTGGATGAGGGCCACGTCGCTGTCGCCCACGTTGAGAATAAAGTCGTTCTGCCGGTCCGGGAAGAGACCCTGGACCAGATCCATCAGTCCCGCGTCGCCCCCCGCCGGCTGGCGGATGACAAAGACGCTGCGGGGCACCTCCGGCGCCACATGGAGCTCCTTGGCCCGCATGTAGATATCGCTGAGCATGATATTGTCGGAGATGATGTTCTTGATAAAGGAGGCACGGTCGTGCTTCTCCTCGTAGTAGCTCTTGGCCCCGTTGAGGGCCACGCTGGCCATGGAGCAGACAGTGTGGCTCACATCGTCGTCGCCCAGGGTGAAGACGGCGTAGTCGAAGTGGGAGCCCCAGCTGGCCAGCGCGTGGAAGGTGCGGCCGTCCATAGCGATGACAGACCCCTCCGCCCGGTTGATGGGCTCCAGATACTCCGGCCACTTCTTTCCAATGAGGCCCAGGTCACTGCACGAAATGACCGTTCCCTCCGCGTCAATGACGCCCACCACGCGGTCTACCGCGTCTTTCATCTGCAAAACAACATTTTGAAAGATTCTCCCCGACATATCATTTTCCCTCCATCGGCAGTGTTCTCTTCTCCACGTTTGTGCAATATGTCATCTTTCACATGCATTATATCCTCTCTATCGACACTTTGCAAGATCTTTCTTCTTTTTTCAACAAAAAATATTGCCCCTTTTTTGGCGTTTTTACAAATTCCGCAATTTTCTATAGTTTCCCGCCAATTTCTCTTACTTCTTCCTCCGTCAAAGCGCGGTACGCGCCCTTTGGAAGGGCGGGATCCAGCTCCAGCGGTCCCATGGACAGCCGCTTCAGATAGAGGACCTTCGCCCCTCTGCTGGCCGTCATCCGCTTGATCTGATGGAACTTGCCCTCCCGGAGGCCGATACGCGCCTCCCTGCCGTCCCCCAGCAGCTCCAGGGACGCCGGCAGGCACCGCAGCCCGTCCTCCAGCACAAGCCCCCGGGCAAAGGCCGCCCTGTCCTCCTCCCCCAGGGGAGCGTCCAGACGGGCATAGTAGATCTTCTCCACGTGCTTTTTCGGCGACAGCAGCCGGTGGGCCAAATCGCCGTCATTGGTCAGCAACAGCAGGCCCTCCGTGTCCCTGTCCAGCCGCCCCACGGGAAAGAGCCCCCGCCGGCGCAGCTCCGGGGGCAGCAGATCCAGCACCGTCCTCTGCCTGGCATCCTCTGTGGCGCTGAGAAGCCCCGCCGGCTTGTGGAGCATGATGTAGGTGAAAAGCCGCCAATCCAGGGGTTCGCCGTCTACGGTAATGGCGTTAACTCGGGGGTCCGCCCTGTCCTCCGGCCCGGCGGCGGGGCGGCCGTCCACCAGCACCCGGCCGGCGCGGATCATCTCCTTGGCCTCCCGCCGGGACCAGCGCCCGGTGGACGCGATCAGTTTGTCCAGCCGCTCCATGACCATGGGCGCCCCTCCCCCCTTGTCTCTTTGTCCATTTTAACGGATTCCGGGCAAATACGCAAGGGGAAATTCGTCAAACCGGCTGTTCCCTCTCCCGCAGCGCCCGGAGCGCCCGGCGGGTGTCCACGTCCTCCAGTTCCTCCGCCGCCGTTTCAAAGAGCAGCAGGTCATTTTCGTGGCGGCGGATGACGGTACTGCCGCCGCAGTCCTCCCGCAAGGCCAGCAGCTCGGGGAAGAAGCGGGCCGGGAAGATGCAGGGATTCCCCCGGACACCGCCGTGGCCCAGGCCCACCAGCCTGTCCGGGTGCCGCCGGAAGAAATCTACCTCCGCAGCCACGGTCTCCCGCCGGAGAAGGGGCTGGTCGGACACCAGGAACATGGCCGCGCCGCAGTCCTCCAGGGCCTCCAGCCCCAGGCGGATGGTGTGGCTGATGCCCCAGTCCGGGTGGGGATTCCACACCGGCAGGAAGCCGAAGCTCCGGGCCAGGTCCTCCACCTCCGGGTACTGGGTCACCACCACTACGGCGCAGAACCGGCCGGCGGGCACCGCCTCCAGGGTCCGGCGGATTAGGCTCCTGCCCCCCACCTCCTCCGCCAGCTTGTTGTCCCCGAAGCGCCGGGCGTTCCCCGCCGCCATCACCACGCAGCCAATCCGAAGCTCGTTGTCAGTCATATCTTCTCTTCCTCCCGGTCTTCTTTTCCGTTAGTATACCCCGGGCGGGCCGCTCCAGTCAACTTCCACAGCACATAAGAGGACGGCGCGGCCTTTGCGGAACCGCGCCGTCCTCCTATGTGCTTGTACATTCTCTCAGTCCTCCTGGGAGTCCAGGTAGTCCGCGTAGTCCCCCTCGCTGGCGAACAGAACCCACCTGCCGTCCACCCAGCCCATGTAGCCGATGTTGTTGTAATACCCTTTCATGTCTGCGCGCTCCTTTCCGTTTGGGGTGCTCCCCTTGTTTCTGGTATTAGTATACCGCACCATATGTCCCAAAAACCGGACAGTAAATAGAAAGGGCAAAAAAACTTTCGCGGCCTTGTCCGCGACGGGAAAATGTGGTATACTTCTGGGCAAAGAGAGGTGAGAGAGCATGCCTGCGGCGGAAAATCTGGAGCGGATCAGCAAAAAAATGTCCTACCTGCTGCGCCACAGTCCGGCGTTTATCGACCGGCAGGGCTGGGCGGACATACCGGCCATCATCGCCGAGATTCAGAAGACCTACCCCGGCTTCAATGAGGCACTTCTGCGGGAGATTGTGGCCACGGACGCCAAGGGGCGGTATTCCCTGGACGCCTCCGGGCGGCGCATTCGAGCCAATCAGGGCCACTCGGTGCCGGTGGAGGTGGATCTGGAGCGGCGGGAGCCGCCGGAGATTCTCTACCACGGCACCGCCACCCGCTTTCTGAACAGCATCATGAAGCAGGGCCTCACCGGGCAGTCCCGGCTCTACGTCCACCTCAGCGGCGACTATGACACCGCAGTCAAGGTGGGCGCCCGGCACGGCAAGCCCGTCGTTCTGAAGGTCCAGGCGGGCCGGATGCGGGCGGACGGCTTCGCCTTCTTCCTCTCCGCCAACGGCGTGTGGTTGACGGAGCGGGCGCCCGCGGCCTATCTCGAGATCATGTAAAGGGGGAATCGCCATGGAGGAGACGGCGCTGCATCCTGCCGTTACGGTCAGGCTCTATACGGACCGCAAGTGCTTCGGCCCTGGCGTGGCCATGCTGCTGCGGCGGGTGCGGACGCTCCACTCCCTGCGCGCGGCGGCCATGGACATGGAGATGGCCTACTCCAAGGCCTGGACCATATTGCGGGAGGCGGAAAGGGGCCTGGGCTTCAAGCTGATCCGCTCCACCACCGGCGGAAAGGGCGGCGGCGGCGCGGTGCTCACAGAGGAGGG
>CANRHK010000217.1 GCA_947630395.1 uncultured Oscillospiraceae bacterium | reverse complement strand
GGTTTCCCCAAGCCTCTTCTGTGCTTCGCACCCAGCTTTTTTGCTCCGTAATCAGATATGCGCTGCCACGCTGCATAAACTCAGGAATCAGCTTCTGAGTTTGTACGGCGTATGTGTGTATAAACTCCAGGGCCGGGTATGCGCTACAGCTGCACACACCCTAAGATTTGATATGCGGTATCATACCGCATAAGAAGCAAATTTTTGCGCGGAAGTAAAACGCCGGAAGTCACCAACCTCACAGCAGAGTGCCAGCGCGGTGTGTGCCTTGATCCCAATAAAACATCCCAGTTTTCGTACCGGCTCCTGGTACGATTCGGTCTGGGACAATTCCTCAATGCGTGCGTCGTACAGTTCTACTTTCTCCTGCGCCTGCCGGTACAGCACAAGATATTCTTTCAGCACCTCATTGAGCAGCATGTGTCCCAAATCTAGGGTTTCAAGCCAGGCCAGATGCCGCTGTGTCCAATATGATTTCCCGTCGTACTGTCTGCCATGCCTGGTGCATAAGGCTATCGTCTGCTGCTTAATCCGCTTCAATGCGTTGTTTTCGTCATCCCGCATTCGGATATATTCTTTTACCGCGTTGTCCTCTTCCGTAGGCACATATACGGCGCTGTAGGTGTGGTATGCCAGACATTTGCTGATCCGTCTGGCGTCCAGCCGGTCGGTTTTGATCTTCTTCCCCAGCATTACCGGCATCGTTGACGGCGCCAGAATCACGCAGTCAATCCCACGGTACGTCAACTGATCGAGGAGTCATTTCATATTGTCTGACACAACAACGACAGATCCAGTGGACACTGCCACGTCAAGGTGGACATCTACTTCACCGCTGTCGGCATGATCGACATCCCCACGAAGCAGGAATTGGAGCGGCTTCGAGCCGACTACCTAAAGAGGATGCAGTCCGCATAAAACGGACAAGGTGCAGTCCCGAAAGACTGCACCTTGCCGTATATAGTAAATGTTTCCTTATCCGGCCGGCCCGACAGCCGGGGGCTCTTTTCAGGCGTTGTCTGCCGCTTAGAGGTAGGTCAGCGCGAACATGGCCGCGAAGGCGATGGAGAGGATATAGATGAGGATGGGCACTTCCTTGACCTTACCCCGGGCGATCTTGATGATGGAGTAGGAGATGAACCCGAAGCCGATGCCATCGCCGATGGAGTAGGCGAAGGGCATCGTAACGATGGTCAGAAAGGCGGGGATGGCGATCTCCATGTCGTCCCAGGCGATATCCGCCGCGCCCTTGAGCATGAACACGCCCACGATGATAAGAGCGGGAGCGGTGGCAGCGGAGGGCACCATGCCGGCCACGGGGGCGAAGAAGCAACTCAGCAGGAACAGCACACCTACCACTAGGGAGCAAAGGCCCGTCCGGGCACCCTCGGCGATACCGGTGGAGGACTCCACGAAGGTGGTGACGGTGGAGGTGCCGAAGATGGCGCCGGTGCAGGTGGCGATGGCGTCGGCAATGAGGGCGCGGTCGCCGCCGGGCAGGTTGCCGTTCTTATCCAGCATTCCGGCGGAGCGGGCGGTGCCGATGAGGGTGCCTACGGTGTCGAAGCAGTCGCAGATGAAGAAGGTGATGACCGCCGTGATAAAGGCCAGGACCCCTCCCTGGACCTCGAAGATGCCGTTGAAGCTCAGCTTGCCGAAGGTCTCGCCCAGGACGGACAGGCTCACCGGGTCGGGGTTGTACTGGGTCAGGCCCATGGGGATGCCGATGATGGTGGTGATGATGATGCCGATGAAGATGGCGCCCTTGACCTTGTAGCACAGGAGAATGGCGATGATGATAAGGCCGATCAGGGCCAACAGGGCGGGGCCGTGCAGGATGTTGCCCATGTCGGAGTAGTCGGTGGAGACCAGCGCGCCCGTATCGTCATAGACGTTGCCGAAGAGGGTCACGATGTCGGCATTCAGCAGCCCGATGAAGGTGATGAAGAGGCCGATACCGGCGGAGATGGCCGCCTTCAGATCCGCGGGGATGGAGGCGATGATCTTGCTGCGGATGGGAGAAACGGTGATGACCAGGAACAGGATGCCGCTGACCAGCACGACGGCCAGGCCCTGCTGCCAGGTGTACCCCATGCCGAAGCACAGGGTGTAGGTGAAGAACGCATTGAGGCCCATGCCGGGGGCCTGGGCGAAGGGTACGTTGGCCAGCATGCCGGTCAGGAAGCAGCCCAGCGCCGCCGAGATGCAGGTGGCCAGCATCACCGCGTGCCAGTTCATGCCGGCCTGGCTCAGGTAGTTGGGGTTGACGAAGATAATGTAGGCCATCGAGAAAAAGGTCACGATGCCTCCCATGATCTCCGCCCGGAACGAGCTTCCGCGCTCTGAGATCTTGAAAAACTTGTCCATATTTCTCCTCCTCAAAAATGATTGATAGAACATGCTGATACATTGTCTATCGTATTCCTATTTTACACGAGGATAGAGAAAAAGAAAAGAGGGAACAGGTTTTTTTACACAAAAATTGTGGAAGCAGACAAAATTGCAGCGAAATATTTGGCAGGTTTTCCCGTTGGACGGGGGCAGAAAAAGGACAAAGGGCACATAGACATGAAATATGGAAAGTTTTTCTTTCCAAATCCGGCCGCCTGTGATATTCTATAGAAAGGGGGTAACGCGCGTTTTCCCTGATACATTAGAGATATTTAAGGAGTGGCGGCTGATGGACGGGACGGTGGATACCTCCGCGCTGGAGAAGTTTCTGAAGATGAGCTGGGGGCAGTTGACGGTGGAGAAGGCCATCTCCGCCGCGGTACTGCTGGCGGCGTGCCTGGCGGTGATCAAGCTGCTGGCATCCCTGCTGGCCAAGGTGCTGGAGCGCACAGGTATGGACCAGCGGGTGCGGAGGGTGGTGCTGCGGCTGGTGCGGACAGTGCTGTACATCATCACCGGGCTCATGGTGGCCGCCAGCCTAGGCATCGACGTGACCAGCCTCATTGCCATGGTCAGCGTGTTTGGCCTGGCGGTGTCCCTGGCGGTGCAGGATGTGCTCAGCAACGTGGCTGGGGGCATGGTGATCCTGTTCTCCAAGCCCTTCACCCTGGGGGACTATATCTCCGCCGGGGACGGGGAGGGGACTGTGGAGTCCATCAGCCTGACCCACACCAAGCTGAACACCTTTGACGGGCTCCAGATCATGCTGCCCAACAGCCAGATGGCGGCGG
Organism: uncultured Oscillospiraceae bacterium; assembly: GCA_947630395.1. Taxonomy (GTDB): domain Bacteria; phylum Bacillota; class Clostridia; order Oscillospirales; family Oscillospiraceae; genus Pelethomonas. The sequence continues at coordinate 799 of CANRHK010000217.1, read as the reverse complement.
GGAAGATTGTGAACTACACGGTGCTGGGCAAGCGCCGGGTGGCCCACGCCGTCAGCGCCTCCTATGAGGACAGCACGGAAGCGGTCTTCGCCGCCTGCCGCAAGGCCATCGCCCACACGCCCTATGTCCTGGCGGACCCGGCGCCCCAGGTGGTGCTGACCAAGTACGGGGAGAGCGCCATTGAGTACTCTGTCCGCTTCTGGGCCTCCACGGACCACTACTGGGACGCCTACTTCGCCTGCCTTGAGGAGATCCGCCGCAGCTTCGAGGCGGACGGCGTCACCATGACCTACAACCACCTGAATGTTCACATCGTGGAGGACGGCAGATGACCTGCCGTCCTCCGGGAAAAAATTCCTGTAAAAATAAAATTTCCGCTTGACAGGAGTGGGGAGATTTAGTATAATAACCCTTGCCGCGCGGGAAACAGCCCTTCGGGAGCATAGCTCAGCTGGTTAGAGCACCTGCCTTACAAGCAGGGGGTCACTGGTTCGAGTCCAGTTGTTCCCACCACTCCTGCGAAAATTATATGGCCCAGTAGCTCAGTTGGTTAGAGCGCTAGCCTGTCACGCTAGAGGTCGACGGTTCGAGCCCGTTCTGGGTCGCCATATAGGGCGTCTGAGACGCCTTATATGCCTCTGTAGCTCAGTTGGTAGAGCAGAGGACTGAAAATCCTCGTGTCGTTGGTTCGATTCCGACCGGAGGCACCATAAGTGGCAACTGCGTTGCCGCTTATTTGCGGGCGTAGCTCATCTGGTAGAGCGCCACCTTGCCAAGGTGGAGGTAGCGGGTTCGAGCC
>CANRHK010000216.1 GCA_947630395.1 uncultured Oscillospiraceae bacterium | reverse complement strand
GGAGACCGTCAGATTGGCCCGCTTGCCGAAGAAATCCTGGCTCCAGTCCACAGTGCCGTCCGCCAGCCGGGGCGGATTGGCCACATCCAGCGTGGTGACCTGGAACATCTCCCCCGCGCCCTCGCAGTCGGAGGCGGTGATGATGGGGGTGTGGACGTAGACAAAGCCCCGGTCCTGGAAGAAGCAGTGGACGGCGTGGGCGGCCACACTCCGCACCCGGAAGGTGGCGGAGAACAGGTTGGTGCGTGGCCGCAGATGCTGGATGGTCCGCAGATACTCCACGGTGTGGCGCTTCTTCTGGAGGGGATAGTCCGGGGTGGAGACGCCCTCCACCCGGATGCTGGCGGCTTTCACCTCCAACGGCTGCTTGGCGTTGGGGGTTGCCACCGCAGTACCGGTGACAATGAGGGCGGCGCCCACGTTCTGCCCCGCAATCTCCTTGTAATTGGGCAGGGCGGCGGCCTCCATGACCACCTGCAAATTCTTGAAGCAGGACCCGTCGTTGAGTTCAATGAAGCCGAAGCCCTTCATGTCCCGGATGGTCCGGGCCCAGCCCATGACGGTCACCGTCTGGCCGTCCAGCCGGTCAATGTCCGCGAACAGCGCGGCAATCTTGGTTCTTTCCATATGCGTTCACCTTTTTTCGATAGAATGGGCGCGATTTCCGCAATAGGTGTATTATACCTCCGGAAAGCGCGTTTTACAAGAGGCTTTTGCTCTTTTCAACCAAAGTCCTTTCGGCGTTTCTTACAAAAATGGACCTTTGGCTGGATTTTTTATTCAAACTGGGCGGCGTAGAGCCGGTAGTAGGCCCCCCGCCTGGCCATCAGCTCCTCATGGGTGCCCTGCTCCACCACGTCGCCGTGGTCCATGACCAGGATATTGCCGGCATTGCGGATGGTGGAGAGCCGGTGGGCGATGACAAAACTGGTCTTGCCCTTCATCAGCTCCCGCATGGCCCGCTGGACCTCCTGCTCGGTCTGGGTGTCCACGTTGCTGGTGGCCTCGTCCAGAATCAGCATCCGGGTGTCGTAGAGCATGGCCCGGGCGATGGTGAGCAGCTGCTTCTGGCCCTTGCTGATGTTGCCGCCGTCCTCGCTGATGACGGTGTTGTACCCCTCGGGCAGGCGCATGATGTAGCCGTGAATCCGGGCGGCCTTGGCCGCGGCCACCACCTCGTCCATGGTGGCGTTCTCCCGGCCGTAGGCGATGTTCTCGAAGATGGTCCCCCGGAACACCCAGGTGTCCTGGAGCACCATGGCGTAGGCCCGCCGGAGGCTCTGCCGCTTCAGTGAGCGAATCTCCTTCCCGTCCACCAGAATCTCCCCGGCGTCCACGTCGTAGAACCGCATGAGCAGGTTGATGACCGTGGTCTTGCCCGCGCCGGTGTGGCCCACAATGGCCACGGTCTGGCCCGGCTCGGCCTTCAGGTTCAGGTCGTGGAGGATGGTCTTGTCCGGCACGTAGCCGAAGGACACGTTTTTGGCCTCCACCGCCCCCTCCGGGCTCTCCAGCGCCTGCGCGCCGTAGATATCCGCCAGCTCCTCCGGCTGGTCCAGCAGCTGGAACACCCGCTCGGCGGCGGCCAGGGCGGAGTAAATCTCGTTGATGATGTTGGCCACCTCGTTGATGGGGCCGGAGAACTTCCGGGAGTACAGCACAAAGGAGGAAATCTGCCGCAGATTCACAATCTTCAGCAGGTAGAACACCGCCCCGGTCAGGCCGATGAGGGACAGGCCCAGGTTGTTGATAAGCCCGATGACCGGGCCCATCATGGCGCCCATGGTCTCCGCCCTGCGGTAGGCTTCGGCGGCCTCCCGGTTGATATCGCTGAACTCCTCACACACCCCGTCCTCGTGGGCGTAGGCCAGGATGGTCTTCTGGCCGGAGAACATCTCCTCCACAAAGCCGTTCATCTTGCCGTAGGCGGCGCTGCGCCGGGCGTACATGGGGCGGGTAACCCGGCCCATATAGCGGGTGAAGAGGATGGCGGTGGGGATGGTAATGAGCATCCCCAGCACCATGGGCGGGGAGATGACGCACATCATCACAAAGGAGCCCACCACCGTGACCACGCTGGTGAGAATCTGCACCACGTCGGTGGAGAGGCTGGTCGATACCACGTCCACGTCGTAGGACACCCGGCTGATGATATCGCCGGCCTGATTGCTGTCGAAGTACCGCACCGGCAGGGTCATGAGCTTGTCGAACACGTCCCGCCGCATCTTCTGGGCCACCCGGCGGCTGACCCGCATCATCCCCAGGTTCACCGTGATGGACAGCACGTTGCCCCCCAGGTAGGCCCCCAGCATGCACAGGGCGTAGAACAGCACCCGGTGGAAGTCCACCGCCCCGGGGCCGGCCTCCGCCTCGCCGATGGCCTTCCCGGCGAAGGAGGGTCCCAGGAGGTTGCCGGTGTTGCTGGCAAAGGCGCAGAGGAGAAAGAGAAACACCAAAAGGCGATACTCCGCCAGATATTTCAGCACCCGCCGCAGGGTGCGCTTTGTGTCCTTGGGACGGCTCCTGCCGCCCCGGTCGCTGGGTCCGGGCATTTCGTCTTCTTCTCCCCTCTCATGTCAAATCGCCCATCTGCGCACGGCAAATGGCGGCGTAGGTGGGACAGGTCTCCATCAAATGGGCGTGGCTGCCGTAGCCGATGCAGCGGCCCTCCTCCAGCACCAGGATGTTGGTCATGGACTGGACCGAGCTGACCCGCTGGGCCACCAGGATAACGGCGGCGTCCCTGTGCCGGGCGAAGATGGCACGGCGGAGGGCGGCGTCGGTGCGGTAGTCCAGGGCCGAGGAGGAGTCGTCCAGAATGAGAATCTCCGGCTTCCCCGCCATGGCCCGGGCGATAAGCAGCCGCTGCTTCTGCCCGCCGGACAGGTTGGCGCCTTTGATATCCGCCCAGTGCTCCAGGCCGTCGGGCAGAGCGTCGATGAACTCCGCCGCCATGGCGTCCTCCACGGCGTTCCTGACGTCCTGTTCGTCCAGTCCCCGGCCAAAGTCGATGTTCCGGCGGAGGGTGTCGTTGAAGACCATGTCGTTCTGGAACACCACGCCGAACTTCCGGTGGAGCTCGTCCTTGCCGTAGGTGCGCACGTCCCGGCCGTCCACGTAGATGCGCCCCTCCTGGGCGTCGTAGAACCGCATGAGGAGGTTCAAAATGGTGCTCTTGCCGCAGCCGGTGGAGCCGATGATGCCCAGGCTCTCCCCCCGGCGGAGGGCGAAGCTGATGTCGTCCAGGCACTTCTCCCGCTCGCCCCCGGCGAAAGCGGCCCGCTCCGCCTGGGCGCTCTCGCCGTAGCGGAAGCTCACATGCTCGAAGCGGATGAATTCGTCCCCGTGGGGCTGCTCCGCCGCCGCCTCGGGCGCCGCGTCCTGACCCGCCTCCGTCTGGAGCACCTGGTCGATGCGGTTGGCGGAGGCGGAGGCCTTGCTGAGCATCATGAAGATACGGCTCACGCCCATGATGCCCATGAGAATCATATTAAAATAGGTGAGGAAAGCCAGTATGACCCCGGCGTCCATCTCCCCGGCGTTGACCCGCCAGGAGCCAACCACCACCACCAGCGTCAGGCCGATGTTCAGAAACACCTGCATGGAGGGACCGGGGATGGCCATGGCCATGCCGGCCCGGATATCGCTGGCGGCCAAGGCGTCGTTGACCACGGCGAAGCGGCGGCGCTCATAGTCCTCCTTGGTCAGGGCCTTCACCACCCGGATGCCGGTGATGTTCTCCCGCATGACCCGGACCACGTCGTCCAGCCGCTCCTGGACCCGGTGGAACAGGGGGATACCGTAGTAGGAGATGCCCACGCAGATGGCCAGCAGGAAGGGCAGGCTGAGGCACAGGATGGAGGCCAGCTCCGCGTCCATGATCAGGGCCAGGATGGTGCTGCCCACCAGCAGAATGGGGGCCCGGATGCAGAGGGTCTGGATGGCCCGGACGGAGTTCTGCACGTTGTAGCTGTCGCTGGTCATGCGGCTGGTGAGGCTGGGCAGGCCCAGGGCGTCGAACTGGG
>CANRHK010000215.1 GCA_947630395.1 uncultured Oscillospiraceae bacterium | reverse complement strand
GGCGGAGGCGGAGGCATACTCTCCTATTTCCCCGCTGTCGTGGTCCGCGCCCACACGGGGCAGGGTCAAGGGCTCCATTTGACTCCCCCGGGCTTTCAGCGCCCGGAGGTATTCCACCGCCAGGGTGTCGTTGGGGCGGGTGAGGCAATCCGCCGCCCCGTCCCCTGCCAGGGCCCGCACCGCCGCCTCCCGGGCGGCGGCGAAGGGCATCCCTTCTCCGGCAAACCGGCGGAGGCCGGCGCGGTATCTGTTGCTGTCCACACACTCCGCCGCGGCTTTCAGAGCGGCCAAGTCCCCGCTCTCGCTGCCGAAGGCCAGGTGGGTTGCCACGCCGGTAGCTGCCAACACGGCCACAGCCCCTTGGGCGAACCGCTCCGCCGTGGCGGCGGACCAGGGTGTTGGCAGCTCCAGCACCAGATCCGCCCCGCCCCGGAGGGCCATCTCCGCCCGGGCCAGCTTGCCCGCCACGGCAAAATCCCCCCGCTGGACAAAGCTGCCGCTCATGCAGACGGCGACGGGAGTTTCCTCTCCCAGCCGGCGGCGGATCTCCCGGATCTGCCAGGCGTGGCCCCGGTGAAAGGGGTTATACTCCGCCACAATCCCCGCCACAGCCATCCGCGTGTTCTCCTCTCTCGCCCCGTTTCCCGTCCCGGCGGCGGTTCTCCCGGAAAATTTAGCGAAAGTTCCGAAAAAAATGGTTGCCTGACCGGCAATAATAGGCTACAATATGATACGTTACTATTCTACCTGTGATGTGTGGGAAATGCAAGTCACAGTGCGGAAACAAATAATAACAAAACATTAACAACACAAGGAGAGATACCCATGAAAATCTTAATCATCAACGCCGGCAGTTCCTCCCTGAAGTACCAGTTCATGGAGTCCGAGGGCGGCGAGGTCTTCGCCAAGGGTCTCTGTGAGCGTATCGGCATCGACGGCCGCCTGACCCACAAGGTCCCCGGCCGGGAGGATGTGAAGCGGGATATTCCCATGCCCACCCACAACGAGGCCATCCAGGCAGTGCTGGACATCATGGTGGATCCCGTCAACGGCGTCATCTCCAGCGTGGACGAGATCGCGGCTGTCGGCCACCGCGTCCTCCACGGCGGCATGGCCTTCACCGCCAGCTGCATCATTGACGACGCCTGCATCGAGGCCATCAAGAAGTGCATCCCCCTGGGGCCCCTCCACAATCCCGCCAACCTCATGGGTATCGAGGCCTGCCAGAAGATTATGCCCAGCACCCCCCAGGTGGCCGTGTTCGACACCGCCTTCCATATGACCATGCCCCCCAAGGCGTACATCTACGCCATTCCCTATGAGTACTATGAGAAGGATGACGTCCGCCGCTACGGCTTCCACGGCACCAGCCACCGCTATGTGTCCGCCCGGGCCATCGACATGCTGGGCAATCCCGAGCACAGCAAGGTGATCTCCTGCCACCTGGGCAACGGCTCCTCCCTGGCCGCCGTGGTGGACGGCAAGGTGGTTGACACCTCCATGGGCCTTGGGCCTCTCGCCGGCTTCCCCATGGGCACCCGCTCCGGCGACGTGGATCCCACCATTCTGGAGTACCTGATGGGCCGCTACGGCTACAGCATCAAGGAGATGCTGAACATCCTCAATAAGAAGTCCGGCGTGCTGGGCATCTCCGGCGTCAGCTCCGACTTCCGCGACCTGGACGCCGCTGCCGCCGGCAACGAGCGCGCCGCCCTGGCTCTGGACAAGTTCATCTATGAGGTCAAGAAGTATATCGGCGCGTACGCCGCCGCCATGGGCGGAGTGGACGCCATCGTCTTCACCGCCGGCATCGGCGAGAACTCCAAGGATTTGCGCTACCGCATCTGCGAGGGTCTGGACTACATGGGCGTGAAGATGGATGCCGAGAAGAACAGCGTCCGGGGCAAGGAGGCGGACGTGTCCGCCGCCGGCTCCAAGGTCAAGGTCTTTATCATCCCCACCAACGAGGAGCTCATGATCGCCATGGACACCGCAGAACTCTGCAAGAAATGATCTCTGACTGACAGACTGCCCCCGGCTGGGATAATTCCCGGCCGGGGGCTTATACTATATTCACGAAACTGTGTCAAAGGAGGAGATCCATCATGCTCACCGGAAAGGTGGCCATTGTCACCGGCGGTACCCGCGGCATCGGCCGGGCGGTGGTGCGGACGTTTTTGGAACAACACGCGGAGGTGGTGCTCTGCGGCTCCCGGCAGAAGACGGCGGACAGGGCGGTGGAGGAGCTGAAGGCCGTCAATCCCACCTGGTATGTGGAGGGCATCGCCCCGGATCTCACCAAATACGAGTCCGTGAAAGGCGCGTTTCAGAGCGTGCTGAACCGGCATGGACACATCGACATTCTGGTGAACAACGCCGGGGTGTCCTCCGCCGAGCCCTTCTCGGAGTATACCCCGGAGCTGTACCGGCGGGTGATGGCCCTCAACGTGGACTCGGTGTTCCATTGCGCCAGGGCTGTCTATGACGCCATGGTCAAGCAGGGCGGCGGCGTCATCCTCAACACCAGCAGCACTATGGCGGGCCGGGGCCAGAGCGCCGGTGTGGCCTACCCCGCCAGCAAGGCGGCGGTCAACGGCCTCACCCTCTCCCTGGCCCGGGAGTTGGGGCCCAAGGGCATCCGGGTCAACGCCGTGGCCCCCGGCATCACGGACACCGACATGGTGCGCTCCCTGCCCAAGGGGGCCGTAGAACCCCTCACCGCCCGGATTCCCCTGGGCCGGGCGGCGAAGCCGGAGGAGATCGCCGGGGCCTACCTCTTTTTGGCCAGTTCGGCGGCCTCCTATATTACCGGGGAAATCCTGTATGTGGACGGGATGGTCCGGGTGTGATCGCCGGAAAATAATGGGGCACCGGGGCGGGCAGGTCATCTGACCGCCCGGAGTGTACACGTATTCTCCCAGCGGCCCAGGACCTCCACGCCGGAAAAGCCCGCCGCCTGGAGGGCCTCCGTCTCATGGGCCACGGTCAACGGCGTGTCGTAGTGGTAGAACGCGCCGTCCGCGATGCCCTGCTCCATCTTGAGGCGATTCAGCTCCCGGCGGTAAAGCGCCTCTTCCCAATCGGACGGGGCGAAGTAGTCCGTCAGGATGAAATATCCGTACGGCTTGAGGGCGCGGTACAGCTTCCGGTACAGCGGCAGCTTCTCCTCCCCGGTGAAGTGGTGAAGGGATTCCACCGACACCGCCGCGTCATAGGCCGCCTCCGGGAAGGGCACGTCGAAGTAGGATCCGCAGATCAGCTCCAATGCCCTGCCCGGGAATTTCGCCCGGAGGGCGGACAGCATTCCGGGGGCCAGATCGATGCCCGTCACCGCCGCCTCCGGGGCCAGGGAAAAGTAATAGCCCAGTTCCAGCCCCGTGCCGCAGCCCAGATCCAAAACGCGGACCCCCGGCTCTCTGGGCAGGAGGGAAGCGGTGAAGGGATAGAACTCCGCCGCATGGGCGATGGCTGTCAGCTGGTGCTCCTCATAGCCCTCCAGGCGGGCGTCAAAAAATTCTCTCATCTTTTCCAGCATAGGGTTGTCCTCCCGTACATTTTCTGGTGATAGACGGTATATCACAACTTTCCGCCCCGCGCAAGGGGAAACTGTTCTGACGGTGCGGCCGCCCCTTGCTTTCCTGCTGGAAATCATATATAATGCTCTCCAGCCGCCCCTGAGGCGGAAAATCCACAGGAAAAGGTATCCCTATGACATTCCAAGACCTACAGCTGCTCCCCCAGCTTCTCCGGGCGGTCGCCGATCTGGGCTATGAGGCTCCCTCCCCCATCCAAGCCCAGGCTATCCCGCCAGTGCTGGCGGGCCGGGACCTCATTGGCTGCGCCCAGACCGGTACCGGCAAGACCGCGGCCTTCGCCATTCCCATCCTCCAGCGCCTCAACGGCCAGGTGGGAAAAAATCACACGCCCATCCGGGCCCTGGTGCTGACCCCCACCCGGGAGCTGGCGCTGCAAATCAAAGAGAGCTTCGACCAGTACGGCAAGTACCTCCCGATCCGCCACACCGTCATCTTCGGCGG
>CANRHK010000214.1 GCA_947630395.1 uncultured Oscillospiraceae bacterium | reverse complement strand
ACCAGCGGCGCTCTGCGCTACCTCACCAACTGGGGAGAGCGGACCATCGCCGTGTCCGAGGATATCCGGGACTACCTGATCCGGGAGTACGGCCTGCCCAGGGAGCAGATCATCGTCACCATCAACGGCATTGACACGGAGAAGTTCTCCCCCGCCGTCTCCGGGGACAGGGTGGCGGCGGAGTTCGGCCTGGACCGGTCCAGGCCCGTGCTCTCCTATGTGAGCCGCATGGACGAGGACCGGGCCCTGGCGGCCCGGCATCTCATTGCGATCGCCCCGGCGCTGGACAAGGCCATTCCCGGCATACAGCTCCTGATTGCCGGCGGGGGCAACGTGTTCGACGGGCTGAAGGCCCAGTCGGAGGCGGTGAACGCCGCCCTGGGCCGCCGCTGCGTGGTGATGACCGGCCCCCGGACGGACATCAACGAGATTGTGGCCGCCGGGGATGTGTTCGTAGGCGTGTCCCGGGCCGCGCTGGAGGCTATGGCCGCCGCCAAGCCGGTGATTGTGGCGGGCAACGAGGGCTTTCTGGGGCTCTTCGGCCCGGAGAAGCTGGAGAAGGCCCGGGAGGGCAACTTCTGCTGCCGGGGCCTGCCCCAGTGCACGCCGGAGCTGCTGCTGGACAGCGTCAGGGACGCCTTCGCCCTCCCGGCGGAGGAGCGGCGGCGCCTGGGGGACTACGGCCGGGAGGTCATCGGGGCGTACTACTCCGTGCGCCGCATGGCCGCCGACGCGCTGGAGGCCTACCGCCAAGCGAGGGGGCGGCGCTCGGTGGTGCTCTCCGGCTACTACGGCTTCCGCAACCTGGGGGACGACGCCATCCTGGAGGCGGTGGCCCGCCTGGTGAAGCGGGCGGGGGACGGCGCGGTGGATCTGACCGTCCTCTCCAACGCCCCGGCGGAGACCGAGGCGGCCTACGGCGTCAGGGCGGTGCAGCGCTTCTCCCCCCTGGCCGTCTACAGGGCCATCCGGCGCTGCGACTACTTTGTCAGCGGCGGCGGCAGCCTCCTCCAGGACAAGACCTCCGCCCAGTCTCTGCTGTACTATGTATCCCTTATCCGGCTGGCCCAGCTCTACCGCAAGCCGGTGATGATCTTCGCCAACGGCATCGGCCCCGTGGACCGGCCCCTGGGCCGCAAGATGGTGCGGAAAGCGCTGAACCGGGCCGGCATCATCACCCTGCGGGAGGAGTCCTCCCTGCGGGAGCTCCAGGCCATGGGGGTCTCCAACCCCAACATCCGCGTCACCGCCGACCCGGTCTTCCTCATCGAGGGGGTGGAGGAGGCGGAGGCCCGCTTACTGCTGGCAAAGGCCGGCGTGCCGGAGGGGGTCCGTCCCCTGGTGGGCGTCTCTCTGCGCTCCATCCCCGGGCTGGAGCGCTCCATCCCCGCCCTGGCGGCTTTCTGTGACAGAATTGCCCGGGAGCACGGGGCGCGGCTGGTCTTTCTGGATATGCAGGACCCCCAGGACGGGCAGTTCAGCCGGCAGGTGGAGGCGCTGATGCGCACCCCCGCCTGCCACTTCACCACCCGCAGCGCGCCGGAGATGATGGGCGTCATCCGCTGCATGGACGCGGTGGTCAGCATGCGCCTGCACACCCTCATTTTCTCCGCCAAGCAGCGGGTGCCCCTGCTGGGCATTGTCTATGATTTGAAGGTCTCCGCCTATCTGGAGGCGCTGGACATGCCCTCCGCCGGCAGCGCCGACGGCTTTGACGCGGATCGGGCCGCCGCCGCCTTCGCGGGCCTCATGGCGGACCTGCCGGGCCGCAGGGCGCGGCTGGAGCAGGTGGTCCCCGGCCTGGAGGCCGCCGCCGCCGAGAACTGGCGCCTCTTCTCCCAGCTGTTGAACGGGGAGACCAACCGATAAGAAGAACCTACCGGGCAGCGGCCGCCGCTGTCCGGTTTTTGTCCGGCGGATTTTCCCGCTTGTGGGATGGCGCCGCCTGTGGTATGCTGTTTTTGGAGGGATGTAAACCCCCGGTTGACAAAATTCCAGCCCCAGGTTGGTGGTCCTCTCCCGTTTTTTCTGCTATGGTGGGAGGCGAAAGGAGGCGGCAGATATGACCGCAGATATGACAATCGGCCAGCGCATCGCGCAGAAGCGAAAGGAGCTGGGTCTCAGCCAGGAGGATTTGGGGGGCCGCCTGGGGGTGTCCCGCCAGGCGATCTATAAATGGGAGGCAGACCAGACCATGCCGGAGATCGACAAGCTGGTGACCCTCAGTAAATTATTTTCCGTCACCGTGGGGTGGCTGCTGGGGGTGGAGGAGGACGCCGCCCCGGCGGAGGACAGCGGCGAGCTCACCGAGGCGCAGCTGCGGATGGTCCGGGAGATTGTGGATAGGTACATCGCCGCCCTGCCCAGGGAGGCCCCCGCGCCGCCGGAGGACGGGGAGGAGGCAACCGCCCCCCGCAAAAAGCGGCGGTGGCCCTTTGTGCTGGCGGGCGCCGTGCTGATTGTGGTCTTTGTGCAGCTGTTCTCCCAGCTGAACCATCTCCGGGACCAGTACGATAGGCTCAACAGCTCCCTCTCCTCGGTCCAGTCCACGGTCAGCAACCAGCTGAACATGATGGCCAGCCGGGTGGAGTCCATCCTGGAGAGCCAGAACTCCCTGCTGGCCAAAAGGAGCGCCCAGCTGCTGGGAAAGGATTTGGCGGCGGGCACCGTCTCCTTCGACCTCTACGCCATGCCCAAGACCTATGAGGCGGGCATGACCGCCGTCTTTGTGGCGGAGAGCGGTGGGGAGACCGTGGAGGTCCCGGCGGAGCCCGGGGCGGACCACGCCTTTTCCGCCCAGATCACCTGCCCACTCACCGACGATATCACCCTCTCCGTGGCCCTGCTCACCGCCGACGGCCGGCGGCAGACCCAGCTGCTGGAGCAGTACACCTATCTGCTGGGGGAGACCTTCCCCACCGCCTGGATCGAATTTGGCCTGTGGGTCCATAGGCTTGAGGACGACACGGTCCCCGCCGACGCGGTGCGCTACGACATCGATGTCAGCGGTGACAGCGCCGACGCCGAGGTGGCCCGGGTGGAGCGGGTGCGGATGGGCCTCTTCCGGGACAGGGAGCTGGTGATGTGGTACGAGCCCTCCACCCGGGAGATCATCCTGAACGGGAAGCCCGCGGAGGAGGAAGTCTTCCTCCGTCCGGAGGTGACGCTGGACCGGGGGCACGTCTACTGCGAGGCCATCGTCCTCACCGACGAGTACGGCCGGGAGCGGGTGTATCAGGATGTCTGGATCGAGTACCGCAACGGTGAATGGACCAACGCGGACGGCGGAGAGTGGAAGAGTGACCCGGCGGACTGGGTGTATTAAAGGCCGGACGAAAGGCAGGCGGACACAGGGACAAAAGGACAAATAGATAAAAGATCGTCCCGGGGATTTTTTCATCCCCGGGACGATTTTTTGTCCCTCTCCCCCCTCCCCGTTTGTTCCGTCCGTTTGTTCCCGTTTGTTCCCCCGCAAATTTCTGTGGACAACCGCCCGGATTTGTGATATACTAACAAAAATACCCAAAAATTCCGGGGAACTTTTTCACAACATTTTGAGAAAGGGGTGTCTGTATGGGAACGGAGAGCTATACCGGGCGGATCAACCGCAAGCTGAACAAGAAGCTGCGAATCGTGGAGGTGGCGGCGGGCCGGGAGAAGGCCGACCTGGTGCTGAAAAACGCCTCCTATGTCAACGTGTTCTCCAACCGGATCTGCCAGGGGGACATCGCCGTGGCGGAGGGGCTCATCGTGGGCATGGGACAGTATGAGGGTCTCCGGGAGGTGGATGTGGCCGGTAAGATCGTCCTGCCCGGCTTCATCGACGCCCACATCCACCTGGAGAGCGCCATGGTCTCTCCCAGGGAGTTCGCCAAAGCGGTGCTGCCCCACGGCACCACCACCGTCATCACCGACCCCCACGAGATCGCCAACGTCATGGGGACCGACGGCATCGAGTACATGCTCCAGGCCACCGAGGGCCTGCCGGTGGATGTGCGCTTCATGCTGCCCAGCTGCGTGCCCGCCACCCCCATGGACGA
>CANRHK010000213.1 GCA_947630395.1 uncultured Oscillospiraceae bacterium | reverse complement strand
TACACGGGCAAAGCTCCCGTGAGTATCACCTGTTATGTAGATCATGTTCATTTCCTTTCTGAAAGCCCGCAGTCTGACAGGCATCCTTACCATATCATATCATCATTGTACGCCGGGCGAAAGATTCTCAAAATATTCTGGTGTTAGGGTGCTTTTCAGCAAAAGTCTTTGCCTTTTCCTCATTATCTATCATTATTCTTGCCCCGATCCTTAAGATTGAGTTATTTGAGTATGTAACAAAAATGAAAAAGGGCGAGTCCAACGACGGACTCACCCTTGGTCCGAGTGGCGAGGCTCAAACTCGCGGCCTCTTGGTCCCAAACCAAGCGTTCTATCAGCTGAACTACACCCGGATATTCCATTTCGCGCGTTTTCGCGGCTGTGCCCAGCCACGCGCCCAGAGCGGCCGCGGCGCTCTTGTTTCCGTCACACTCCCTATTATACATATTTTTTTCCGTCTGTCAAATGTTCACAATATTTTTGATGACTTTTTCCTTAAACCGGAGTACAATAAGACCATCACACGATACTGGGGGAATTTTCCTTGAGAAAGCTCAACGACGCCATTGAACGCTTCTGCGCCATGCATCCCAACTGGGCCATTCCGGGCCTCATGCGCTATGTGGTGTACGCCAACGCCGCCTTCTTCGTCCTCAGCCTCTTCGCCGGGTCCGGCACCCTGGACTTCCTGGCCCTGGATGCCGCCTCCGTGCTTCACGGCGAGTTCTGGCGGATTGTTACCTATGTGCTGCTGCCTACCGGCAGCGGTATCTTCCTGCTCATCTCCCTGCTGTTCTACTACTGGCTGGGCACCACCCTGGAGCGCCTGTGGGGCAGCGCTAAATTCACCTTCTACTACGTCAGCGGCGTGCTGCTCACCGCCGTTGGCGTGCTGCTGGCCTACTTCATCGACGGCGTCTCCTACCCCATCTACGGCGCGTCCTACGTGAATATGGCCCTCTTCTTCGCCTACGCCCTCAATTTCCCCGACCAAACGGTTCTCCTCATGTTCATCATCCCCGTGAAGATGAAGTGGCTGGCCCTGCTGGACGCGGTGTACTTCGCCGCCGGGGTGTTCCAGTACGCCCGGGCGGGCTTCTGGGGGCTGGCGCTGATGCCTCTTATCGCCATTTTGAATTTCTTCATCTTCGCCTCCCCCCAGTTCGGGCGGAAGGTCAGCCAGACAAAGGCCCGGGTCCGGCCGGAGGCCGTCCAGTTCCGCCGGGCGGTGCGGGAGCAGCAGCGGCCCAAGGGCTACAACCACAAGTGCGACGTGTGCGGCCGGACGGACGCGGACTACCCGGACCTCCAGTTCCGCTACTGCTCCCGCTGCGCCGGCTACCACTGCTTCTGCCAGGACCACATCTTCAACCACGTCCACTACACGCAGTGAGCAGCCGCCGCCTCTTTTACCCAGGCCATCAGTTCCCCGTCAATCTCCTCCTCCGACGCCACCAGCACGTGGTGGGTCCAGCGGTTGGGGTAGGGCTCGCTGGCGATGTCGATGCGGGGGGAGTCCGCCCGGTGACGGAGGCCGAAGGTGACGGTGATGTACACATCGGGTCTATCCTTCTTTTTCCGGGCGGGCAGGAAGGACACAAAGGCGAAGTTGTACCGGTTGGAGAAGGATATCTGTGTCTTCTGCACCCGCACCGTCACCGGCCCGATTTCCTCCAACACCTTCCCCGCGAAGGCCTCATAGAGCGGCAGGGCCTCCAGATGGCCGTCGAAGAACCGCAGCACGTCGGCGGTGACGAGGCCGCCGTCCCCCAGGGTCACTCCCATGTCTCCCACACCTCCGGCCTGTAGCCCACGGTGACCTGCTTCCCGTTGCGCACCACGGGCGTGTTGAACAGCTGGGGGTTGTCGAACAGCTTCTCCTCCGCCGCGTCCCGGGTGATATAGGCCATATACAGGTCCTGATAGGCCCGGCAGTTGGTATTCACCAGGTCCTCGAAGGACAGCTTCTGCCGGATGGAGCGGTACTCCCCCGGGGAGAAGCCCTTCTTGGGCAGATCGATGTACTGGTACTTGATGCGCCGCTCCTTGAACCAGCGTTCCGCTTTTTTGCTGTCGAAGCTCTTGGAGGAGCCGAAAATCTGTACGTTCATATCCAATTCTCCTTATCAATCACAAAACGGGAGGGAACAATTCATGACAGAGGAAATCAAAACCTTGAAGCAGTGGGTGGAGGAGAGCAGCCGCATTGTCTTCTTCGGCGGCGCCGGGGTCAGCACGGAGAGCGGCATCCCCGACTTCCGCAGCGTGGACGGGCTCTACCACCAGCAGTACGCCTATCCCCCGGAGACGATTCTGAGCCACAGCTTCTATCTCCGCAACCCCGAGGAGTTCTACCGTTTCTACCGGAACAAGATGCTCTATCTGGACGCCCAGCCCAACGCGGCCCACCGGAAGCTGGCGGAGTGGGAGGCCCAGGGCAAGCTGACGGCCATCGTCACCCAAAACATTGACGGCCTCCACCAGAAGGCGGGGAGCAAGAATGTGCTGGAGCTCCACGGCAGCGTGCTGCGGAACCACTGCCAGAAGTGCGGCGCGTTTTACGGCGTGGAGATTGTGGCCCAGAGCGAGGGCGTGCCCAAGTGCCCCAAGTGCGGCGGGACCGTCAAGCCGGATGTGGTGCTCTACGAGGAGGGACTGGATGAGGACGTGATCAGCCGCTCGGTCCACGCCATCCGCCAGGCGGACATGCTGATCATCGGCGGCACGTCGCTGACTGTTTACCCGGCGGCGGGGCTGGTGAACTATTATCGTGGCCACCGGCTGGTGGTCATCAACAAGACGGCCCTGCCCGGCAGCGGGGCGGATCTGACCATCAACGCCCCCATCGGGGAGGTCATGGCACAGCTGTGACCTTCGGCCTCCTGCTCCCCTATTCTACCACGTTCCCCCGCCATTGACAATCCCATCCGCACCAAGTATAATATTCCCCGCACGCGGACGCGCGTGGGAGGACTCGCCATGCTGAAAGCCATTGTTTTTGATTTGGACGGCACCCTGCTGGACACCATTCCCGATATCGCCGGGTCCCTGAACCGGGCCCTGGCCGCCTGCGGCCTGCCCACCCACTCCGCCAAGGAGTGCGAGGCTTTCGTGGGCGGCGGCATCCGGGAGGCGGTCTGCCGGGCCGTGCCCGACCGGAACGACACCGATACCGTGGAGCGGGTCCTGGCCCGCTACCTGGCGGACTACCCCCTCCACTGCGCCGAGCAAACAAATCCCTACCCCGGCGTCCATGAGATGCTGGCCGGGCTGTCAGAGCGGGGATATGCCCTGAGCGTCCTCAGCAACAAGACCGAGGCCACCGCCGTCAAAATCATCCGCACCTTCTTCCCGGACATTCCCTTCCGCTGCGTCTTCGGCCGGGCGGAGGGCAGGCCCCTGAAGCCCGACCCCGCCGCCGTAACCCCGGTGCTGGAGGCCCTGGGCCTCTCCCGGTCGGAAGTCGCCTACGTGGGCGACAGCGGCACGGACATGACCTTCGCCTTGGCCGCCGGGCTATACCCCGTCGCCGCCCCCTGGGGCTACCGCTCCCGGGAGGAGCTGGAAGCGTGCGGCGCGGCCATTCTGCCGGATTCCCCCCTGGCGCTGGCGGCGGCGCTGGAAAACAGATAACGCCCTACGATATCACAACAGGAGGTCCCTCCCATGTAGACTGCGCGCCTGAATTGAAAATAAACTATGAAACATACAAGGGAGGACCCTATGTCAAAATACGAAGCTGAAATCAACCGCCGGCGGACGTTCGCCATCATCAGCCACCCCGACGCCGGCAAGACCACGCTGACGGAAAAGCTGCTGCTCTACGGCGGGGCCATCGCCCAGGCCGGCGAGGTCAAAGGCAAGCGGGCCCGCGCCGCCACCTCCGACTGGATGGAGATTGAGAAGCAGCGCGGCATCTCCGTCACCTCCTCGGTCATGCAGTTCCAGCACGGCGGCTACTGCGTCAACATCCTGGACACCCCCGGCCACCAGGACTTCTCCGAGGACACCTACCGCACCCTCATGGCCGCCGACAGCGCC
>CANRHK010000212.1 GCA_947630395.1 uncultured Oscillospiraceae bacterium | reverse complement strand
ATCGGCCAGTTCGCCCTGAATCTGCGGCCGCTGCTCATGCAGCCGCCGGTGAAGGGGTTTGTCACCATGGGGTTAGACCCCGGCTACCGCATGGGCTGTAAAGTGGCGGTGGTGGACGCCACCGGCAAGGTGCTGGACACCACCGTTGTCTACCCCACCCACGGGGAGCGGGGAAAAAACGAGGCCATCGCGAAGCTCTCCGCCCTCATCAAAAAGCACCATGTCTCCCACATCGCCATCGGCAACGGAACCGCCAGCCGGGAGACCGAGCAGATGACGGTGGAATTGCTGAAACAGACGGGCGGCGGCGTCAGCTACGCCATTGTCAGCGAGGCGGGGGCGTCGGTGTACTCCGCCTCCAAGCTGGCCGCCGAGGAGTTCCCGGAGTTCGACGTCAATCTGCGATCCGCCGTCTCCATTGCCCGGCGGCTCCAGGATCCCCTGGCCGAGCTGGTGAAGATCGACCCCAAGGCCATCGGCGTGGGGCAGTACCAGCACGACATGCCCCAGGCGAGGCTGGGGGAGGCCCTGGACGGGGTGGTGGAGGACTGCGTCAACGCCGTGGGCGTAGACGTGAACACCGCCTCCGCGCCGCTGCTCACAAGGGTGGCGGGGCTCAACAACACCACGGCGAAAAATATCGTCAAGTACCGGGAGGAGAACGGGCCCTTCACCGCCCGAAAGCAGCTTTTGAAGGTCCCCAAGCTGGGGCCCAAGGCCTTCCAGCAGTCCGCCGGCTTTTTGCGGGTGCCGGAGAGCAAGAGCCCCCTGGACAACACCGCCGTCCACCCGGAGAGCTACAGCGCGGCGGAGAAGCTGTTGGAGCTCACCGGCCACACCGCCGCCGATATCCGGGCGGGGAAGATGGGGGATCTCACCAAATTCGTCACCTCCTACGGCCAGGAGAAAGCTGCGGCGGAGTGCGGCGTGGGCGTGCCCACCTTGCTGGATGTGTGCGCCGAGCTGATGAAGCCGGGGCGCGACCCTCGGGACGAGCTGCCGCCGCCGGTGCTGCGCACCGACGTGATGGAGATGAAGGACCTCAAGCCCGGCATGGAGTTGAAGGGCACGGTCCGCAACGTCATCGACTTCGGGGCCTTTGTGGATATCGGCGTCCATCAGGACGGCCTGGTCCATATCAGCCAGATCACCAACAAATATATCAAACACCCCTCCGAGGTGCTCTCGGTGGGCAATATCGTCACCGTGTGGGTGCGGGAGGTGGACGAGAAGAAAAAGCGCATCTCCCTCACCATGCGGAAGCCCAAGTGAGAATCCGGCCCCGCGGCGCTGCTGCGGGGCTGGATTTTTCCCGGGCAGATGGTATACTGGGGGAAAACCACTGTGGAGAGAGGGGGAGCGCCCCATGAGGATGGCTGTCTGCGACGACTCCGCCGCCGACCGGGGATATATCATGGACCTGGCCCGCCGCTGGGCGGAGGAACGGGGGCACCGTGCGGAACTGGAGGAGTTCGCATCGGCAGAGCAGTTCCTGTTTGAGGCCGAGGGGCAAAGCGGCTTCGATATTCTGCTGCTGGACATTGAGATGGGGAAGGTGGACGGCGTGACCCTGGCCAGGCGCCTCCGCCGGGAGGACGAGCGGGTGCAGATCGTCTTCGTCACCGGCTACTCCGAGTACATCGAGGAGGGATACGAGGTGGCGGCCCTCCACTACCTCATGAAGCCGGTGCGGGAGGACAAGTTTTTCGCCGTGCTGGACCGGGCGGCGGAGCGGCTGAAGCGGGCCGAGCGGGTTCTCACACTGGATTTGGGCGGCGAGACGGTGCGCCTGCCGCTGCACCAGATCCGGTATGTGGACGTGCGCCTCAACTACGCCACCGTCCACGCCAGGGAGGACTACACTGTGAAGAGATCCCTGGGGGAGATCGCCGCCGCCCTGGACGAGCGGTTCTACCGGGTGGGGCGCTCCGCCATCGTGAACCTGACCGAGATCAGCCGGGTTACCAAAACGGACATTTACCTGAACGACGGCTCGGTCATCCCCCTGCCCCGGGGGGCCTACGGAGGGGTCAACCGGGCCATCATCAATCTGCCGTAGGAGGGCCGCCATGGGATTCTGGGACAAGCGCATCGACCGGCGCATCGCCGCCTACCAGCGGGAACTGATTGAAACCCACTACGCCGAGGTGGAGAACATGTACCGGCAGATAAGAGGCTGGCGGCACGACTACCGCAACCACATCCAGGCCATGAAGGTCTATGCGGCAAACGGCGATATGGAGGCCATCAGGCGCTATCTGGACGAGCTGGACACTGACCTCAACACCGTGGACACCGTGGTCAAGACCGGCAACCCCATGACCGACGCCATCCTGAACAGCAAAATCTCCCTGGCGAAATCCAAGGGCATCGAGGTCCGGGCCGACGCCCACATCCCCGTGAAGCTGAAGCTCTCCGAGCTGGATTTGTGCTGTATCATCGGCAACCTGTTCGACAACGCCATCGAGGCCAGCCTCTCCCTGCCGCCGGAGGAGCGGCTCATCCGGGTGTACATGGACATGAAGGGCACCCAGCTCTACCTCTCCTTCACCAACTTCACCGCTGGGAAGAAGCTGCCCAAGACAGCGGGCCGGTTTGCCTCCACCAAGGGCGCCGACCACGGCCTGGGTCTGGTACGGGTGGACACCATCGTGGAGCGGCTGGGGGGCTACCTCTCCCGGAACAGCGAGGACGGGGCCTTCACCACCGAGATTCTGCTGCCCGCTTACAATTCGTCCCCCGCAGAGAGCAATTCATCCCCCGATTGAGCCGTCGGGGGATTTTTGTGTTAGGATAGCCCCAGTGAAAGGGGGAACCTCAAATGAAGGAAAAACAGAAACCCAAATACGGCATGTGCGGCTGCCTGTGCTGGATGCTGGCCGCCGCCTGGCGGACCCGGCGGCGGGTGCCCTTCATCTGCCTGCTGCTGGCGGCCCTGCGGACGGCCCAGAGCCTGGCCCAGCTGCTCATCGCCCCGGCGGTGCTGCGCCGGGTGGAGACCGCCGCCCCCCTGGGGGAGCTGCTGGGGGCGGTGGGGATCTTCACCCTGGTCCTGCTGGTGCTGAGCGGAGCGATCGCCTATGTGGTCGAGGGGATCATGTACGCCCGCATCGACGTGCGCACCGGTATCGTCATGGACATGAACGACAAAGGCTGCACCACCTCCTACCCCAATCTCCTGGACCCGGCGGTCATGGCCATGAAGGAGAAAGCCTATGAGGCCACCGAGGGCAACCAATCCGCCACGGAGCACATCTGGACCACCCTGACGGACCTGCTGTGTGACCTCATGGGTTTCATCGTCTACCTCCTGCTGCTGCGGGACCTGGACGGGCGGCTCATGGCGGTGGTGACGGTGACGGCGGTGCTCAGCTTCTTCGTCACCCTCCGGGTCCAGAACTGGGTGTACGCCCACGAGCCGGAACTGACCGCCCTCTGGAAGAAGAAGGGATACATCGCCGCAAAGGAACGGTCGGTCGAGGCCGCCAAGGACATCCGCATCTTCGGCCTGGGAAAGTGGCTGGACGGGGTACTGGACGGCGTCCTCCGGCAGTGCCGGGATTTCTTCCGCCGCCGGGAGCGGGTGCGTTTTCTCGGCAATCTGGCGGACGCGGCTCTCACCGTGGCCCGGAACGGTCTGGCCTACTTCTTCCTCATCCGCATGGCCCTGGCCGGGGAGCTCACCGCCTCCCAGTTCCTGCTGTACTTCACGGCGGTCACCGGCTTCACCGCCTGGGTCACCGGTATCCTGGAGCAGTGCGCCGCCCTCCGCCGGGAGTGCCTGGACATCTCCCGGCTCCGGGAGTACCTGGACCTGCCGGAGCCCTTCCTGTTCGAGGGCGGGCGGCCTATCCCGGACCTGTCCGGGGGCTGTGAGCTGCGGTTGGAGCACGTGACCTACCGCTACCCCGGCGCAGAGAGCGACACCATCAAGGGCATCGATTTGACCATCCGCCCCGGCGAGAAGCTGGCGGTGGTGGGCCTCAACGGCGCGGGCAAGACCACGCTGGTGAAGCTGCTGTGCGGCTTTCTGGACCCCACCGAGGGCCGGGTGCTGTTCAACGGCGTAGATGTGCGGG
>CANRHK010000211.1 GCA_947630395.1 uncultured Oscillospiraceae bacterium | reverse complement strand
GGCCCGGGAGCGGAAGTTTTTGCTCAGCAGCAGCTTCCGGGGTTCCCCCTCGGCCGCGTCAACAGCATCGGGGTAAGTTTCGTACTTCTCCAGGAAAATAGTGGGATCCGCCAGCCGGAAGCGGTAGATGGACTGCTTGGCGTCGCCCACGGTGAAGAGGGTTTTCCCGCCGTGGGACACGGCCTCAAAGACGCGGTTCTGGACCTGGTTGGTGTCCTGGTACTCATCCACCATCACTTCCCGGTAGCGGTTAGAGATGATGCCCGCCAGCTCGGTGGGCGCGCCGTCCTCCCCCAGCAGCAGGCGCACCGCGCCGTGCTCCTGGTCGGAGAAGTCGGCGGCGTTGCGGCGGATCTTCTCCCGGCGGTAGGCGGCGGAAAAGGCGGCGCAGAGATCCAGCAGGGCCTCCATGGCCGGTGCGGACCGCTGGAGGTCCTCCCCCGCCTCCGCCGCCGGCACATCCAGCATGGCGCAGGCCTTGGCCATCTCCGCCTTGCAGCGGTTCCAGCGCTTCTGCATCCGGTTTTTCAGGCCCGGGTCGCAGTTCCGGGCGGCGTTCAATTTGGGCCAGGCGGGGATATGAGCCGCCGCGGCGTCCCAGCCGGAGGCGGCGCTGTCCGTCAGCAGCGTCAGCTGCCTCTCCCCCTCTGCGAAAGCGGCGCCGTAGGCCTTGCTCAAACGGCCGTCGCCCAGCATCTCCCGGCGGCTCTGCCCCAGGAGATCCGCCCAGTGGGCCGCCTTGTGCCGGAGGCCCGCCAAAAGCTCCCGGCCAAAGGGGGTCTCCCCCACGTCCGCCGGCAGGGTGGACCAGGCCGCCTTCTGCTCCATGAGCCACTTCTCCGGGTAGGGGTGGCTCTGGACCTTGTCATAGAGCTCCAGCACCAGCTCCTCCAGACCGCTGTCGTCCCGGCCGAAGCCGAAGGAGTCCGCCAGCTGGGCCCCGCCGGGGGTCAGGTTCGCGTAGAACTCCTCCAGCACCCGGGGCAGCACCCGGCGGCGGAGGAGCATGGCCTCCCCCTCGTCCAGCACCCGGAAGTCGGCGGTGAGCCCCCGCTCTCCCCCGGTGTCCAGCAGGTGGACGTTCTCCCGCAACAGGGACGTGCAGAAGGCGTCCACGGTCTTAATCTCCGCCTGGTACACCAGCAGCAGCTGGCGCTGGAGGCGCCTGTCGCCGGGGTCCGCCGCCAGGCGGTCGTTCAGCTCCTGGGCGATGCGCTCCCGCAGCTCGGCGGCGGCGGCGCGGGTGTAGGTGATGATCAGGAAGTCGGTGAGGTCGGCCCCCTCCTCCCCCAGCACCCGGTGGAAAAGGCGCTCCACCAGTACCCGGGTCTTGCCGCTGCCGGCGGCGGCGGAGATAAGAAGCCCCCCGCCCCGGTTCTCCACCACGGCTCTCTGTTCCTCTGTCAGCGGGATGCTCATGGCTTCGCCTCCTCTCCGATGGTCCTGTCCACATGCTCCCAGAACTCCGCCGGGGTCACCGGGCGGATCAGCTCTACACGGTCGTCCCCGCCGCCGTCCATGAAGTGGCAGGCGGAGGAAAATTCACAGTAGGCGCAGGCGGTCTCATACTCGCTGCGGCCGTGGGGGTCCGCGTCGATGTTGCCGCTGTGGAGCTCCCGGGCGATGCGCTCCAGGAGCTTGTCCACATATTTGCCCAGCTTCCCCAGCTGGGCGGCGGTGGCCACGCCCTTGCTGATGCTGCCGTCCCGCCCCAGGCTCAGGGGCAGGAACCGGGGGGAATCCAGGGCGCTGTGCTCCATGGCCCGCAGCACCTCCGGCTCCCCCAGCACCATGCCGCTGCGGCGCAGCTCCCTGTCCAGGGCGGCGCGGATGGCCGCCCCACCGGCGCTCCGCCGCTGGGCGGCCAGCACGTCCCTGGCCGGGAGGTACATCACCCCGGCGGGCACCACCTCGCGGCCAAAGAGGCCCGCCCCGTCCTTCTCCAGGGCGAACAGGTACAGCAGCATCTGGATGTTGAGCCCGTAGCGCACGTCGGTCAAATCAAAGGCCTTTTTGCCGGACTTATAGTCCACCACCCGTAGATACAACCTGCCGTCCTTCAGCCAGCCATCCACCCGGTCCACCTTGCCGGTGACGGTGAGGGAGGCCTCGGGCGTCTGGATAGTGATGGCGGGCAGTTTGCCGTCCTTGCCGCCAAAGCCCAGTTCAAATTCCATGGGCACAAAGTCGGAGGCCGACAGCTCCTCGGCCACGTTCTCCACAATGACGCCCACCGTCTTCCGCAGCCGCCGGAACAGGTATTTGAACCGCTCCTCCCGCCTGTCAAAGCCGGGCATGGCGGCGTCCATGTACCGGGCAATGACCGCGTCCAGCAGTTCCGATAACTCTCTCTCCTTCAGACGGGCAAAGCCGCCCCGGTTCATGGCCTCGCCGGTGACGTGCTCCAGCACGTAGTGGAGGAAGGTGCCCACCTGGGCGGCGTCGAAGCCCGCCGGCGTCCGCTCCTTGGCCCGGAGGCCGTACTGCATAAAGTAGGCGAAGTGGCAGGAGTCCACCTTGTCGATGCGGCTGGCGGACATGCGGTAGCTGTGGCCGTAGAGGGTCTCCACCGCCTGGGGGGATAGCCGCCCCCGGGTCATGCGGGCGGCCCTGTCCATGGCGGAGAGGGCGCCGGTAAAGCGGCCGTCCTCCGCGAAGTAGCGCCAGAGGGCGCCGCCCCGCTCCTCCCCCGCCAGCTCCAGGGCCGGGATGGGGGCGGTGAGGCGGTAGGGGTGTTCCCCGTTCTCCGCCTCCTCCCGGACAGCGGGCAGCAGGGTCTTGATGCGCCCCACCACAAAGGAGGGCCGGAGGGGCGACCCCGTCAGATCCATGGCGGGCCAGGTCACTATCAGCCGGTCCGTGGGCTTGGCCAGGGCGGCGTAGAGGTTCTGGAGCTCCAGCTGGAACTCCTCCTCCCCGCTGGGGGCCAGCTCCACCCCCTGCCGCCGCAACTGCTCCCGGTCCTCACGGGTCAAAAGCCCGGCGGCGGCGCGCACGGCGGGCAGCACGTGGTCGTTTGCCCCCATGAGGAACAGCACTCGGACGCGGCTGCGGTCGTTGCGGGTCAGCTGATAGGCTTGCACCTCGTCCAGACTCACCGGTATGGTGCCCACATCGTACTGGGTCAGCACCAGCTTCAGAAGCCTTGTGAACTCCTCCGTATCCAAGGGCGCGTCCCCCAGAATGTCCGCGAACTGGTCCATGACGCCGCACAGCAGCTCCCACAGCTGGCTGTACTCCATGGCCCGCTGGAGCTCCCCCAGCGCCTCCAGCCGGGCGGTGCGCTCCTCCAGCTGCCGGCCCAGGCCCAACTCCTCCAAAAAGTCCCAGAGGACCTGCAGCTTGTCTTTGGCGCCCTCCTGCTCCTTGAGGCCTCGGGCCAGACGGCCCAGGGGGCCGCCCACCCGGCGGCGCAGCTGGTTGATTTCCCCCAGGGCGGCGGTCTGTCCGTCTGAAAAACCCTCCTGCCAGCCGTCTGGGTTGGCGGTCCAGTCCTCGTCCCGGATCCACATGGCCCCGTGGATGTCCCACTGGATGACATAGTTCTCCAGCTTATCGCACTCCTCGCCGGAGAGTCCCGCCAGGCCGGTTTTCAGCCAGCGGAACATATCCTCGTACTCGTAGCCCCCGCTGACGGCGTCCAGGGCCCCGGCCAGCAGGCTCAGCACCGGCTTCTCCAGCACGTCGCTGCGGCGGCTCAGATACACCGGCACGCCGTAGCGCTCAAAGACGTTCTCAATGGTGGCGGCGTAGCCGTCCAGATTCCGGGCCGCCACGCCGATATCCCGGAAGCGGTACTCGCCGGTGCGCACCAGGGCCAGAATCTCCGACGCCACATACTCCGCCTCGTGGTAAGCGGTCTCCGCCCGGTAGATCCGCACCTGGGGAGCCTCCCCCTTCCAGGGCCGCAGTGGGCCGAAGAAGCACTGGGCCAGGTGCTCCAGGGCGTTTTGGGGCGGGCGGGGGGACAGTACCTCCAGGCGGCACCGCACCCCCAGCTTCTCCGCCAGCCGCAGCAGCTGGTCCCGGGTCTGGACGGCCTGCTGGAAGGGCTCCCGGCCCATTCCGTCCCCCAGAAGGG
>CANRHK010000210.1 GCA_947630395.1 uncultured Oscillospiraceae bacterium | reverse complement strand
CAAAATATAAGAGCAAACGCTCCTGTGTAAGCCAGCCAAAATCAAACGCCCGTCTCCGATACGTCTGATACATTCAGCCGCCGGAAACGAGCGTTTGGTCTTGTATTTTAGATTTCTGATTACCGCCGCACCGCCGATGTTTTTGTCATGCTTTATGCGGTGTTGTCATTCATCAGATTCGTGTCTAATTTCCATGTCCCGACGATACAGATTATGCCGTTGTCTTTAACCACCCGCTTACATTCACGCTCAATCTCATTCCATTGAGACTGAATGTGACAGAACGAGTTGTATAAAACTATCGTATCAAACGCATTATCAGGATAACCCATCTTGGAAGCGTCCATGATTTGAAAATGAATATTTGGTTGTTTAATTTGCTGATTCAATCTGCTGCCATCAAGGTCTATGCAGGAAACGCTTCTGGCAAAGCGCGCTGCCGAAAGAGAAAAATCTGCTGTTCCGCAGGCAGCTTCAAGGACGATTTTATCCTCTATGTTTGAAATAAGCAAATTGACAAGAGCATCTGTTTTTTTCATTGCCGCCTCCATAATTCCCAAGTTGTCGCTTTGTTGGGTCATGCTGAAATTATAGCACACAAAGGAAACCGCTTCAAGATGTCCACCTATTCCAGAAGGGCGCACTTACTCACCACCGGCAGGGCCGGCGGTGGTACTGCCTGGCGGCAGCCGTGCGCTCTCCGAGGGGGACGCTCCAGCAGATCCTTGCCCCTGCTGGTAGCACCGAGCCGGGAAGCTACGCCGTTTCCCGAAAACAATCTTATGCTGTTTTATGAGTGCCGCCCTAAGGGGCGGCATTTTTTGCGGGGCGGCGCGGGTGGCCTGCCTCCGGCCCGGCGAGAAAGAGCCGTGGAGGTCCTGCCGCCCGCAATTCCCGGAAAAGAACTCATCTTCTCCCAGTTGACAACGCCAAACAGCTATGTTATCATACGTTACAGACAAAAGCGATGAGGAAACGAGCGCTGGACAGGCCGTCCAAAGCGAGCGGGGGACAGTGGGAGCCCCGCGGCAGGGCAGCCGGCGCGGCCACTTCCGAGCGGGCGGCGATGAGCCGCACGGCCTTGCCCCCGTTACCGGGCTGACGAGATTCCAGGGGGATTCCCCGGGAAATCAGGGTGGTACCGCGAGAACCTTCGCCCCTGCGTGGTGGCGTGGGTTTTTCTTTTTTGATTGGAAAGGAGCGGTCAAAATGGCTGTGAAGAAAAGAATTTTGTCTCTGACGGCGCTGTTTCTGGCGGTTCTGCTGATGTGCAGCGGCTGCCAGGGCCATCCCCTGCCGGAGGGGATGGAGGAGGACGCCCTGCTGGACGCGGGGAAAGAAGTGCTGCTCCAGCTGGTAGCGGGGGAGTATGAGACGGTCCGCCAGGAGTTTCGCTCAGATGTGGCCGATACCGTTACGGCGGAGGATATCCAGGAGATAGTTGTCCGCCAGCTGGACGGCGCGGGCGCGTATAAGCAGATCAACGACTCCATGGTGACCGGGCGGACCGCCAACGGAAACGAGTACGGCGAGGCGGTGTTCTATTGCAATTTCGCTGAGAAGAATGTGATCTTCCGCATCGCCTTTGATCCGGATATGGTCCTCATTGGTCTGGATATCCGGCAGCAATAGTCATGACGGAGGAACCTCATGTTGGATCATGTGCTGAGCCGGCGGGGCCGCGCTCTGCTGGCCCGCGCGGGTGTGCTGTTTGCGCGCCTGTCTGCCGGACTGCGGGACAATTACGGCGGCGCTGAGCCGGCCCTCTGCCAGCTGGCGGTTCTTGTGGCCGCACTGGTGCTGGGCGTGGACGCCGCCGCCACCTTCTGGCCCAAAACGGCGGGATACATCTTGGGCTGCGCCGGGGTACTGGCGCTGTTGGAGCTGGGGCTGTGGCTGGCGGGAGCTCTGCTGCGGCGCTTCCTGGGCCACGGCCTGCGGTGGCTCATGGCACTGGCACTGCTCATTGGCGCCGTGGCCTACACCGTCAAGCGGGGCGCGGGGGAGGGCTGGACCTGGCGGGTCTGGGTGTTCTCCGGCATAGCGGCGGCGGTGCTGTGGGTGCTGGCCGCCTCCTGGTGGGCCCTCACCGCCGGACGGCGGCGGAACCTTCTGACGGTATCCACAGGGGTAATCTCCACGGCGTCTGTGGCCCTGCTGGCGGTATTTCTCTTCACCGACGGCTTCAGCGGCCGCGATATGCGCCAGTATATGGATCTGGCGCCGGAGGCTGCCGTGGAGGACGCGGGAGCCTTTGACGACGCGGCGGAGGACGGCGCCGTGGAGCAGCCGGTCCTCCCACAGGGGCCCGGCCCCTGTGAGGTGAAAGTGGTGGACTACGGCCCCGACGCCCAGCTGGAGGCGGGCACGGTGAGTCTCACCGCCTATATGAGCCGGGACACCGGCGATCTGGTGGGCGACTATGTGGATGCCTACTGGGACTACAATTTGAGCGCGGTGCCGCTCCGGGGCCGGGTGTGGTACCCGGTGGACAGGAGCAATTGTCCCGTGCTCTTTATCGCCCACGGCAACCACGAGATCCGGACGGAGTCCTACCTGGGCTATGCCTATCTGGGGGAGTATCTGGCCAGCTACGGCTATGTGGTGGTGTCGGTGGATGAGAACGCCTGCAACATGCTCTACGGCGAGAACGACGGCCGGGCGGTGCTGCTGCTGAAGCACATCGGCCTGCTGCTGGACTACAACGGCGAGGTGGGGAACCCCCTCCGCGGGAAGCTGGACGCGGACAATCTGGCCATTGCGGGCCACAGCCGGGGCGGGGAGATGGTGGCCACGGCCTACCTCTTCAACGACCTGGACCGGTATCCGGAAAATGGCACCATCCGGTTTGACTACCACTACCACATCCGATCCATCGTCGCCATCGCCCCTACGGTGGACCAGTACAAGCCCGCCGGCCACAGCGTGGAGATTGCGGACGTGAACTACCTGTTGCTCCACGGCGCGGCGGACAGGGACGTGACTGACTTCATGGGCATGAGCCAGTACGATCACCTGAGCTTCACCGGCCAGGGGGACTATTTGAAGACCGCCCTCTACATCGCCGGAGCCAACCACGGCCAGTTCAACAGCCTGTGGGGGGCCTACGACCAGCACGGGGCCCACACCTCGCTGCTGAACGCCGGCAGTCTGCTCCCCCAGGAGGAGCAGCAGCGCATTGCCCAGCTCTTTATCAAGGTGTTTCTGGACGTGACTCTGCGGGGGGACGAGAGCTGCGCGAAGCTTCTCACCGACTGGGACAGCTACCGGGGGCAGCTGTCGGAGACGGCTTATTATCAGTGCTGGGAGAGCTCCCGCTTCACGCCCATCGCCGACTTTGAGGAGGATGCCGATCTGGAGACCGCCTCCATGGAGGGGGCCGCTCTCCAGAGCACCGGCGCCAGCCTGTGGACGGAGGAGCTAATGCAGATGGCGGGGAGCCGGGTGGAGGACACCCACGCCCTGCGCCTGCGCTGGGTCGGGAAGGCCACCTACACGGTGACCACCCCGGAGTTGGATTTGACGGACAGCTCCATTAGCTTTGATATCTGTGATTTGGACAGCAAGGCGGTGGAGAGAGGGGAGTACGCTCTGGTGGACGGCGCTGTCCGCCTCACCGACGCGGACGGCCGCACCGCCCAGGCGGCGATCAGTGATTTTGCCACAATATTCCCCATCCTCCAGGTGCGGACCGACAAGCTGGACTTTTTGTTCCGTACCTGCGTGTACAAGAAAGCGATGGCCACGGTGGCCATCCCCGCCGGGGACTTTCTCCCCGGCGATGGGGCGTTCGATGCCTCCCGGGTGGTGGAGATTGCCTTCATCTTCAGCGGCGGTGGGGAAATTGCAATGGACAATATTGGAATAGAGGGCTGAGGGGCCTCGACCCTCTGCCTTGTGTGGGGCCTCCGGCCCCACGCCCTGGGGTACTTTTCCCTTGCCGGAAAAGTACCCAAAAGGGCACTCAGGAGGCTGGCGCCCCCTGAGAACCCCTAATGCTTTGATTATTTTTGCGCTCGTCCTGTGGTTGGTTTTGTCTAAACCGGACCGGGTCCCGTGTATGGAGCGAAGCGGCTACCCGAATATGTTCTTGCTCAGATGGATGCGCTGGGGCGGGGTGGATTGGGTGCGCTGGT
>CANRHK010000209.1 GCA_947630395.1 uncultured Oscillospiraceae bacterium | reverse complement strand
ATGCCCTGGACGCCCACGCCGATCATGAGGCCCATGCCCCGAATGCCGGAGACATAGGGGCTGTTCAGGGCGGCGATGCCGTCCCACAGATACCGGCCCTTCTCCTTCACCTCCGCCAGGAACGCGGGGGTCATGGTGTCCATCACCACATTGGCGGCGGCGGCGGCCATGGGGTTGCCGCCGAAGGTGCTGCCGTGGTCCCCGGTGCGGAGGACGTTCCGGCACTTCTCATTCACCAGGAAGCCGCCGAAGGGCAGGCCGCCGGCGATGCCCTTGGCAAAGGTGGCCACATCGGGCTCGATGCCAAACTGCTGGTAGGCAAAGAGGGTGCCGCTGCGGCCAATGCCGGTCTGAACCTCGTCAATGAGGAGCAGCCAGTCCTTCTCGGCGCAGAGCTTGGCAACAGCCTGGACATAGCCCTTCTGGAGGGGGTTCACGCCGCCCTCGCCCTGGATCAGCTCCATCATGACGCCGCAGACGTCATCGCCGGCCACGGAGAGGAGGCTGTCCATATTGTTGGCCTCGGCGTAGCGGAAGCCCTCGGTGAAGGGGAAGAAGAACTCATGGAAGTGGTCCTGACCGGTGGCCTTCAAGGTGGTGATGGTGCGGCCGTGGAAGGAGTTCTGCAGGGTGATGATGGTGGCGCGGCCCTGGCCGTACTTCTCATAGGAGTACTTCCGGGCCAGCTTGATCATGCCCTCGTTGGCCTCGGCACCGGAGTTGCCGAAGAAGGCGGCGGCCATGCCGGCGGCAGGCGCCAGCCTGGAGGCCAGCTTGGCGTAGGGGGCGGTGTAAAACAGGTTGGAGATGTGGCCCACCTTCATGGCCTGGTCGTAGATGGCCTTGGCCCAGGTCTCATTGGCGTAGCCCAGGGAGCAGACACCGATGCCGGAAGTGAAATCAATATACTGCTTCCCCTCGGTGTCCCAGACCGTGGCGCCCTTGCCGTGGTCGATGGCCACCTGGTTGCGGGCGTAGGTCTGGAGGACATAGCCCTGATCCAGAGCCTTGATTTCATGGAACGTCATAACAAACATCTTCCTTTCTTCTATTAGGACCCGGCGCGGCGGTATACGCCCCGCCATCGTCACCGGGCGGAAATTCAGGCAGAGAAATAACGAAAGAGCGAGGATAAAGTTCTTTTTGGTTACTTTTTCTTTCAAGAAAAGTAACTACTGCCAGATCATGGTGCCGATGCCGGCATGGGAGAGCACCTCAATGAGGATAGAGTGGGGGATGCGCCCGTCCAGAATGTGGGTGCGGGCCACGCCGCTCCGCACCGCGTCCACGCAGCACTCGGTCTTGGGGATCATGCCGCCGGAGATGACGCCGGACTTGATAAGGTCTGGCACCTGGGAGATCGCCACCCGGGAGATAAGGGTACTGTCGTCGTCCTTGTCCCGCAGCAGGCCCCGCACATCGGTGAGCAGGATCAGCTTCTCCGCCCCCAGGGCAATGGCGATTTGGGCGGCGGCGGTGTCCGCGTTGATGTTGTAGCTGGTCTCCTCGTCCACGCCCTGGGCCACCGTGGAGATGACAGGGATGAACCCGTCCCGGATGGCGTCGCGGATAACCTTGGGGTCCACGGACACGATTTTACCCACCAGGCCGTAGTCCACGCCGTCCTCCCGGTTCCGCACCGCCTTCAGCATCCCGCCGTCCAGACCGCAGAGGCCCAGGGCGTTGCCGCCGGCCCGGTTCAGGGTGGCCACCAAATCCTTGTTCACCTTGCCGCAGAGGACCATCTGGACGATATCCATGGTCTCCCCGTCAGTGTAGCGGAGGCCATTGACAAACCTGCTCTCCTTGCCGGTCTTTTTCAGCATCTGGTTGATCTCCGGGCCGCCGCCGTGGACTACTACCACATGGATGCCCACCAGCCGCAGGAGGATGATGTCGCTGATGACCGCCTTGCGGAGTTCTTCGGAGATCATGGCGTTGCCGCCGTATTTGACCACTATGGTCTTGCCGTAGTACCGCTGGATATAGGGCAGGGCCTCCACCAGTACCTGGGCTCTGTCGCTGTGATTGAGCTGCATGGTAATGCCGCCTCCTTCGCGCCATCAAGTGCGGTAGTCGCCGTTAATTTTGATATAGTCGTAGGTGATGTCGCAGCCCCAGCAGGTGCACTCGGCGCCGCCCTCTCCCATGGCGACATCGATCACCACCTCGTCCTCGGTCAGGATCTTCTTGGCCAGATCCTCGTCGAAGTCCAGCCCTCTCCCCTGCCGGCACACGTCGATGCTGCCGGCGGCGGAGGCGAAAGCCACGTCCACCTTCTCCGGGTCAAACTGCTCCCCGGAATAGCCCAGGGCGCACAGCACCCGGCCCCAGTTGGCGTCACAGCCGAAGATGGCCGCCTTGGTCAGCGTGGAGGAGATGACGGACTTGGACAGCGTCTCGGCCTGCTTCTCGCTCTTGGCGCCCTTGACGGTGCAGGTGATAAGGTGCCTGGCGCCTTCGCCGTCTTTGGCCATCTTCCGGGCCAGCTGGACGCAGAGGTCCCGCAGGGCGGCCGCAAAGTCGTCGTAGTCCTGCCCCTTCTCTACAATCTCCGCGTTGCCCGCCAGGCCGTTGGCCAGCACACAGCAGGTGTCGTTGGTGGAGGTGTCGCCGTCCACGCTGATGCGGTTGAAGCTCACCGCCGCTACCTCCAGCAGCGCCTGGCGGATCATGGACGGGGAGATGGCGCAGTCGGTGGTGATGAAGCAGAGCATGGTGCCCATGTTCGGGTGGATCATGCCGCTGCCCTTGGCGATGCCGCCCATGCGGACAGTCTTGCCGCCCACCACCGTCTCCACCGCCACTTCTTTTTTGACCGTGTCGGTGGTCATAATGGCGTTGGCCGCGCCGTCGCTGCCGGCGGCGCTGTGCTCCAGCAGAGTGTACAGGGTGGGCACTCCCTCCTCAATGACGTTCACCCGGATGGTCTGACCGATAACGCCGGTGGAGGCCACCACAATGTCCTCCGGGGCGCAGCCGATGGCTTTGGCCACCGCGGCGCACATCCGCTCCGCGTTCTCCTCGCCGTGGGGGGCGCAGGCGTTGGCGTTGCCGCTGTTGGCGATGACCGCCCGGGCCCTGCCGTCCGCCAGGTGGGCTTTGGTCACATGGATGGGGGCCGCTTTCACCACGTTGGTGGTGAACACCGCCGCCGCCGCGCAGGGCACGTCGGAGACAATGAGGGCCAGATCCTTCTTTTCCGTGTGGTGGGTCTTAACGCCCACATGGAGCCCCGCGGCCCGGAATCCCTGGGCGGCGCACACGCCGCCGTCAATCTGTTTCATCATACTTTTTTCTCCTTATACGTTCAAGCCGGCTGTTTCCTCAAAGCCGAGCATCAAATTCATATTCTGCACCGCCGCGCCCGAGGCACCTTTGCCCAGATTATCAAACAGCGCAGTGACTGTAAAGCGCTTATCATTGCCGGCCAGGAACAGCACCAGATCGTCCCGGCCCGCCATCTGCCCGCCGTAGAACTTGGAGCTGGGTTCGATGCCCCCCTCCTCGCCGGTGGGGCCGCCCGCCACTTGGACCAGCTTCTGGCCCGCATAGTAGTGATACATCTCTTCCCAGACCTCGTGGAGGGTCGTGACGCCCCGCAGCTGGCCCATATGGAGGGGCACAGTGGCCGCCATTCCTTTGTAGTAGTCGTCCACAATGGGACAGAATACGGGTGCGGTTTCAAGGCCGCATATCTTCTGCATCTCCGGCAGATGCTTGTGGTTCTGGGTGACGCCGTAAATGCCGGGGCTGTCCATGGGCGGGTGCTTGGCCGGTCCCTCGTACTGGGCAATCATCTTCTTCCCGCCGCCGGAGTAGCCGGTGAGGGAGAAGCAGGTCAGCAGGACGTCGCTGGGCAGCAGCCCTGTTGCTACCAGGGGGTAGACGATGGAGATAAAGCCGCTGGCGTGGCAGCCGGGATTGGCAACCCGCCTGCTGACGGTGATCTTCTCCCGGTGCGCCGCGGACAGCTCCGGGAAGCCGTAGGCCCAATCCGGGTTCACCCTGTGGGCGGTGGAGGCGTCGATGACCCGGGCCTTTTCATTCTCAATGAGCCCCACCGCCTCCACAGCGGCGGCGTCCGGCAGGCACAGAAACACCAGGTCGGCGGCGTTCAGGAATTTCTTCCGCTCCCCGGTGTCCTTCC
>CANRHK010000208.1 GCA_947630395.1 uncultured Oscillospiraceae bacterium | reverse complement strand
AAGGCGGTGACGGCCCGCGCCAGAGCGCTGCTGAACTCCGCCTCCGTGGCCGTCAGCCCCGCGTCCACCGCCTGCTCGTAGGCGGACTTGCCGGACCGTTCCACCAGGCACATCCAGTCCTCCCCGTCGATGGGCAGGACGCCCGTCAGGCCGTCCTTCAGCGCCAAATAACTGCTGCCGGACCGCCGCACCACATCCTGCCGGTTGTAGACAGCCTCCGGGGCATATTCGCCTCTGGGGTTGAGATTGGCCGGGTCGCCGGTATCTACATAGTCCTGCTTCTCCGCATCCCAGGTCCACCAGGTGCCATTCTCGATGGTAGGGGGCTTACTGGAGTACTGCTTCGCTGTATCCGCGCTCCTGGCCGCCTGAGACGCGTTCTCTCCGGCCTGATCACGGTATTCTTTCGCCGTGTCCCGCGCACTCTCCGCGCCCGTCTGAGCGGTCTGGGCGGATTTCCTGGATGCATCTGCGGCCTGGGCGCTTCTTGTGGCGCTTCCGGCACCGCTAGCGGCAAAACCGGCCTGCCGCTCTGCCTCGGAGGCGCTGGTGGCCGCACCCCGAGCGCTCCCTTCTGCTGCGTCCGCATAGCCGCCAGCCCGCTCCGCGCTCTCCCCGGCGGCGGCGGAATACCCCTGGATGTTCTCCAGCTCCTCCGCCGCCCGGGCGAGATCGTCCTTGAGCTGCTGCCACGCGTCCGGTGTAGGCGGGCCGGACCCCTCGCCGGGATAGGTCCCCTGCAAAATTTTTCCCAGGAGCGCCCAGACGGTAGGGAGCACAATCTCCTCACCCCTGGTGCCGTACACACCGGCGTACAGCAGCTTGTCCGGGGTTGTCAGCACCTCCCAGGGGATATTGCACACGCCGTCCGCATCAGGCTCTACGGCGATTACGTTTCCGGTATCGTACCCGGTCCGGAACACGCACCGCTTGTCCAGCCCGTCCCAGTCCGGGGAAAATTTGAACCGGACGCTGTACACGTTCACCGACCCGCTGGTCAGCAGGGATTTTTGGGTCAACGTCAGGCGGTTCTTCTCCGCCCGTAGTTCAAAATCTGCCATCTGTTCCTCCCGAAATATGTTATACACAGGATGGATTGGCGCAAAAGTTGTACACTTTTTGGGAAATATTGGAAATTTTCTGTAAACTTTTTGTAAACATTATTTTGCGGATATCTCCAGCATCCGCCGGTAGGTGCCGGCGTCAACGCTGTCGCCGATGGTGGTACCGCTGCGGGCCTCCCCCAGCAGGCGTCGGACGTCGGCCTGCGTCCGGCGGCGCTGCCGGGGCGCGTACCGCTCCGGCGTGTCCGTTTCGGACACATCCGTCCCCGCGTACCGCCGCCGGTACTTCCGCACCGTGGCGGCGGTCAGGCCCAGCTCCTTCGCCGCCGCCTCCGCCGGGATATCCCCCAGCCGCAGCACCTCGTAGGCCAGCCGGGGGATGCCGCCTACCGTCTCCCCCCGGCACACGTGCCGGTAGTAGGCCGCCGGGGAGAGGCCCAGCATGGCGGCAATCTCCTTCTCGGTCCTCCCCGCCCACTCGCTGCGCCGGACCTTGCGGGCAGCCGGGGCCGCGCCCAGGCCGGGCCGCACAGCGGAGAGATTGGCCGCGATATGCCCGCTGCCCCGGCTCATGGTGGACTTGTCCACCGCCAGGTACCGGGCAATCTCCCCCAGGCTGGCCCCGTCGGTCAGGAGAAAGTACAGATACTCCCGCTGCCGCTCGGTCAGCACGTCGGTGGCGTCGGCAAAGGCCAGGAAGTCGAATCCGTCCGGCCCCGCGCACCGCCGGGCCTGGAGAGACGCCAGGACGCAGCTCTCCAGACGCTTCAGTCCCCGCTTGATGGTCCTGGATACCGTGGAGGGAATAACCCCGCGCTCCGCCGCGATGGCCTCCACGGTCATCCCGCGGGCGTACAGGGCCATGATACACGCCCGCTGGTTGTCCGTCAGCGCGGCCAGGCCCCGGCGCAGCGTCTCCAGGAGAAAAGACGCCTCCGCGGCACTTCCCTCCTCCGCAGCGTCCTCCAGGGCGTTCCAGGTCCTCCCGTCGATGCCGCTCCACACCGTGCCGCACCGCTCGAAGAAGTCAAAGCTCAGCGCCCCGGTCTGGACGGTGGAGCGCTTAGGGGCTTTGTGCCGCTTCTCCTCCGGGGACCGCAGCGCCTCAATCTGGTCGCACAGGTCCCTGTACATTCCCCGCAGCGCGGTGAGCCGCACCTGCTGCCGCCCACGCTCGTCTGGGTCCGGCGTGGTGTTGATGATGCCACGAACCTCCTTCATCCGGCTATAGAGCTTCTTCCGCTGGGCCTCCAGCTCCTCCAGGTTGGTCATGGGCTGATATCCTCCCGCCGCTGCACCATGACCTTTGTCTCAATATCCCGCCAGGTGAGCCGCTGGTCCTCCACCATCTGCCAGGTGTAGAGCATACTCATGAAGTCCCTCCAGGTGATGGACTCTATGACAAATTTCAGGTGGGCTGGCTTGACCTCCTCCACGGCGTCGATGATGGCCTGCCGGTCGATATCGGCAAAGCCGGGGGTGTCCCCCACCAGGATGAGGGAGAAGGTATACTCGCTGAAATGCTCCACCACCACGGCCCCGTAGCCGGTGATGGCCTCGGCGATGGAGGAGATCATGGCGGCGTTGCAGGTGCCGGAACCCCGCAGCCGCACCATGATATTGCCCCGCCGTGTCTGCTCGTCCGCCCCGGCGGCGGGCGTCAGGCCCGTCAGCTCCTCCCACAGCGCCAGCCCCCAGGTGGCCGAGTGGACGTTGAACTGCTCCGCCGCGTCCATCATGCTGTCCCGGATGGCCAGCGCCCGGTCCGTCAGGGCCCGGATAATGGCGGCGGTGGGCGGGCTGTGCATGTAGTAGTCCGGCACCCGCTCGTAGAGGGGCAGGCTGTCATAGCGCGCCATGGCCTACGCCCCCTGATCCGTGATATCCACCGCGCCCACCACAGGGACGTTCTCCACGGCCACCGTCACATTGCCGGTCCCGCCGTTGAGGGTGAAGGAGTGGTACTCCTCCACCCCTTCGCAGTCCAGCAGCATGGCCAGCACCCGGCTGTAGCGCACCAGGTTCTCCTCCCCGTAGGGCATGGCCTCCAGAAACGACTTGAGGGCCGCCGTCAGGTCCGCCTGCACCTCCCCGGCCGTGTGGCCGTCCACCAGGGTGACCGTGGCCTCCACGTCGATGCTGTAGGCCGTGGCGCTGACCACGGTGACGCCGGCGCCGATGGGCCGCTCCTCCTCGATGTGGGCGGCGCAGGCGCTGACGGTTTCCGGCCCCACCGGCTCCTTGTCCGGCCCCGCCACGATGACCTTTACGGTGCCGGGACCGTTCCAGATGGGCACCACCGCCACGTTGCCGATGCCGGAGACCTCCTTGGCCCAGGCGATATAGTGATTCTTGTTGCCGGAGGAGATGGGGCGGCGCAGGTGCTCCCGGTACCGCTCCAGCAGGGCGGCGTCCGTCTCGTTGTCTGTGCCGCCCTCCGCCGCGGCGGGATTGGTGACAGACTCAACGCCGCTGAGATTGACCGTCAGGTAGCGGATGGCCCCGGCCTCCACGTTGTAGATCCGGCCAATCTCCTCCGCCTGGGCGGGCACGTCGGCAACCAGGCTCCGGAAGACGGCGTCCTCCAGCGTGACAAACCGCAGTCCGTCCTCCGTGGCCGCCACGGTGCCCGCCGGTACCGGCGCCAGGATGACCGCCCCGGCCCGCCGGGTGAACCGCAGGGTCACATGGGCCTTCTGGCCCGCCGTCCGGACGATGCCGAAGTCCTTGGCCTTCTCGTCGATGTACTCCCCGGCGGTCTCGTCCGGAAACGCCGCCAGCAGCAGCTGGGGCACCAGCTGATAGTTGCGGAACATCTGATAGGCCGCCGGGGTAACCAGGGTGTTGGCGTAGCTGCCCTCCCGGGTCTCCACGGTCCCCGCCAGTTCCGCGAGAATCTCCGCCTTGATGCGCTCCGCCGTGTAGGCGTCATAGTTTGCATCCATCCATATTCACCTCCCCGTAGATAGTCCGAATCCGGCAGCTGACGGTCAGTGTGCTGCCGGTGAAAGCAACGCTCACCGCCTCCACGCCGGTGATGTAGGGGTTGACCGACAGGGCCTCCCGGACGTAGCGCACCGCCTCGCTCTG
>CANRHK010000207.1 GCA_947630395.1 uncultured Oscillospiraceae bacterium | reverse complement strand
GACGGCGCGAAGGAGCTGTCCGACGGTCTGGCCCAGTTCAACGAGGAGGCCATCCAGAAGCTGGCTGACGTTTTCGACGGCGATCTGGGGACACTCTCCTTACGGCTGCGGGCGGTGAGGGACGCCGCCGAGGGCTATCGGAACTTCGCCGGGCTGAGCGACGGGACGGACGGACAGGTAAAATTCGTCTTCCGGACCGATTCCATCGGGACCCCGTGACCAGTTCCGGCCGCAGTACAATAAAAAGAACCCGGAGCAGAGGGGGCTATCCTCTTCTGCTCCGGGCTTTTTCACGCGTTCTTAATCTTTGCGGTCATTGAAGGAACCATATCAACCTTCGATCATGATAGTCCTCTTCTCCGGCAAACCGTCCTCTTTTGCTTCGGGCAGTTCCAAATGCAGAACGCCATCCTCAAACTTGGCCTTTACATCACTCTCCGTGACATGAGCGCCGACATAAAAGCTTCGCTGCATGACGCCCGCATAGCGCTCCTGACGGATCACCTTACCGGCCTTGCTCTTTTCATCCTTATCGAGCCCCTTAGACGCCGTGACAGTCAGATAGCCGTCCTGCAACTCCAACTCGATTTGATCCTTCTTGAACCCAGGCAGATCCATGTCGCCGGCATCCGTCTCGTGAACATCGGTCTTCATCTCGTGTCTGGCGTTCCTGCCATACAACTGACGGTCTGCCCTGCGCATCTCACGGTCGAACTCGCGGAACGGAATGTCCATGAACTCCCAGAGTCCGCTGGGCAGCCTGTGCGCCCAAATGTTGACAGAACATTCATACAAAAACAGTTGACATCGCGGGTTAATTGTATTAGATTTAAATAGTCAAAAATTGGAACATTTGAATCTCGGAATCCTGTGTTTGGGGGAAGATGGACCATGACACCCACGAGCATCATCATTATCATGCAGAGCTGCATTGAGGCCTACGAGCAGAGCTGCAAGTCCCTGTGCCGGGAGCTGGGGTTGCCGCAGATGGCCTTCGAAATCCTCATGTTTCTGTCGGACAGCCCGGAACACTGCACCGCCAAGGACATCAGCCGCCACAGGGGATTCAAGGAGACCATCCTTTCGGTGAACGTCAACAAGTTGGTGATGAAGGGCTATCTGGAGCGCAGAGGTGTGGACGGGGACCGGCGGAAGGTGAAGCTGGTCTGTACGGAGAAGGCCCGGCCCATCATCCAGTGGGGGAAGCAGATCCAGGACGCCTTTTTCTCCGCCCTTGAGGAGGGCCTGACGGAGGAGGAGCTGGAGATCTGCGGTCGCTGCCTCGCTGTGCTGGGCCGGAACGCGGAAGAAATCCGGGATAGGAGGAAAGTATTCCATGCGGAGAGGGGATCTGAACCATGAATCTTCTGTTTTCCATTGACAGCCGGTGCGTGTCCCTGCTGCTGGACTGCCTGGGCTCCATCGCGGACCGGGGCGGCGCGAAACACTACGACGCCTATGTACTCCACTCCGGTCTGACAGAGGAGGAGATGTCGCACATCGCGGCGGAGGCGCCCGATAGCGTTGCCTGTTATTTTGTGCCCGTGCCCCCGGATCTCTTCGCCGGGTTCCCCACCACAAAGCGGTATCCCTTGCAAATCTACTACCGGCTGGCCGCGCCGCTGCTGCTGCCGGAAAGCCTGGACCGGGTGCTGTATCTGGATGTGGACACGGTCGTCATCAACTCCCTGGTGCCGCTGTATGAGAGCGGCTTTGAGGGGAACCTGTTCATGGCCTGCACCCATACCCAGGAGCTGTTGTCCAAGGCCAACCGGGTACGGCTGGGGATTGAGAAGGACGTGCCCTATATCAACACCGGCGTCATGATGATGAATCTGGCGCTGCTGCGGAAGGAGCTGGATATCAGCGCCATCCAGGCTTACGCCCTGGCCTACGAGCCGGTGCTGATCCTGCCGGATCAGGATATCCTGACCGCCCTATATGGGGATCGAGTGAAGCTGCTGGACACCATGATCTACAATCTCAGTGACAGGACCCTGGCCCAGCACAACGCCAACCCCAAGAATCCGAAGCGGGATCTCCAGTGGGTGCGGGACAACAGTGTGGTCATCCACTACTTCGGACGCAACAAGCCCTGGAAGGAGCCCTATCTGGGCGTACTGGACGTGTTCTACTGCGAGGCCAGGGCCCGGCAGAGCGGCAAGCGCCTGTGACGGACGCGAAACTGTTCCGGAAGGAGGGGCGGCCCCGCCGGGCCGCCCGGAATCAACCAATCAAAAAAGGAGGAATCTATCATGCACGAAGTCAAAACGCCCAAGAAACCGCTGATCTTCTACTACTGCGTGGCGCTGCTGCTCCTGGCGTTGTTCAATTTCCTGGCCATGCCCTGGCTGGCCCAGCGGCAGATCCGTGAGGTGGACTACGGCACCTTCATGTCCATGACAGAGAACAAGGAGATCGGTCTGGTGGAGGTCCAGGAGCAGAGCAACCAGATCATCTTTACGGACAAAGACGGGGCCACCGTCTACAAGACCGGCATGATGCCGGACCCGGACCTGACGGAGCGGCTGCACGCCTCCGGCGCGAAGTTCTCCGGCGAGACCATTGAGCAGACCAGCCCGCTGCTCAGCGCCCTTTTGAGCTGGGTGCTGCCCATCGCCATCTTCATCGGCATTGGCCAGCTCATCTCCCGGCAGATGACCAAGAATATGGGCGGGCCCAACGCCATGATGTTCGGCATGGGCAAGAGCAACGCCAAGGTCTACGTCCAGTCCTCCGATGGCATCAAGTTCTCCGACGTGGCCGGGGAGGACGAGGCCAAGGAGAATCTGACAGAAATTGTGACCTACCTCCACGACCCCTCCAAGTACCGGGAGATCGGCGCGTCCATGCCCAAGGGAGTGCTGCTGGTGGGTCCTCCGGGCACTGGCAAGACCATGCTGGCCAAGGCCGTGGCCGGCGAGGCCGGCGTGCCCTTCTTCTCCATGTCTGGCTCGGAGTTCGTGGAGATGTTTGTGGGCATGGGCGCCTCCAAGGTCCGGGACCTCTTCAAGCAGGCCAAGGAGAAGGCCCCCTGCATCGTGTTCATCGACGAGATCGACGCCATCGGCAAGAAGCGGGACGGCCAGGTGGGCGGCAACGACGAGCGGGAGCAGACATTGAACCAGCTCCTCACCGAGATGGACGGTTTTGAGGGCAACACTGGCGTCATCATCCTGGCCGCCACCAACCGTCCCGAGTCCCTGGACCCGGCGCTGACCCGTCCTGGGCGCTTTGACCGGCGGGTGCCGGTGGAGCTGCCGGATCTGAAAGGCCGGGAGGCCATTTTGAAGGTCCACGCCAGAAAGATCAAGGTGGCGGAGGATGTGGACTACACCCAGATCGCCCGGATGGCCTCCGGCGCGTCCGGCGCGGAGCTGGCCAACATCGTCAACGAGGCGGCGCTGCGGGCGGTGCGGGACGGCCGGAAGCTGGTCACCCAGGGCGACCTGGAGGAGAGCATCGAGGTGGTCATCGCCGGGTACCAGAAGAAGAACGCCATCTTGACAGACCAGGAGAAGTGGACCGTGGCCTACCACGAGATCGGCCACGCCCTGGTGGCGGCCCGGCAGACCCACTCCGCGCCGGTGCAGAAGATCACCATCATCCCCCGGACCTCCGGGGCCCTGGGCTACACCATGCAGGTGGACACCGGGAACCACTATCTGATGACCAAGGAGGAGATCGAGGCCAAGATCGCCACCCTCACCGGTGGACGGGCGGCGGAGGAGGTGCGCTTCGGCACTATCTCCACCGGGGCCTCCAACGATATTGAGCAGGCCACCAAGCTGGCCCGGGCCATGATCACCCGCTACGGCATGAGTGAGGACTTCGACATGGTAGCGCTGGAGACAGTGAACAACCAATATCTGGGCGGCGACGCCTCCATGGCTTGCTCGGCGGAGACTCAGGCGGAAATCGACCGGAAAGTGGTGGAGCTGGTGAAGGCCAGCCACCGGAAGGCCCTGGACATTCTGGAGAAGGACAGGGCAAAGTTGGACGAGCTGGCCAAGTACCTCTACGGGAAGGAGACCATCACCGGCGAGGAGTTCATGGATATCCTGGATGCCTGATACTTTTTCTTGCCGGGGCACCGGCCCGAGCAGCGGATCATTCGGCAGGAGGAGGATAACTACAGCGGTGTGCTGCGGCTGCTGGACGTGCTGCTGTCCTCGGAAACCAGCG
>CANRHK010000206.1 GCA_947630395.1 uncultured Oscillospiraceae bacterium | reverse complement strand
TGGACAAAGCCGCCCACCGCCGCCATATCCCCAACAGTCTCCATCTCCGCCCGCTGGCGGGTGGCCGGGGAGAGGAAGATGGTCAGCAGCCCGCACAGGGCGAGCCCTGCCGCCAGCAGGCAGAGCCAGATCCGCTTGTTTTTCTGAAGAAGGCACTTGAGGGCGAAGAGCGCCGCCACGCCCACAGCCACGGCGCCCATCTGCTCAGTGGTGGCCCCGCACAGGAAGCAGAACAGGAGGATCATCACACCGGCCAGGCTGGGATGGGCCTCCCTTTGGACGATCCGCCTCAGCAGCAGTATCTCCCCCGCCGCCATAACTGTGGGAAGAACATAGTTGCAGGAGGCGGAGATCCAGAGCAGTCCTCTGACCATGGCGTTCCTTGGCAGCAGGAGGATTCCCGCCAGGAACAGGACCTGGCAGAGCAGCAGGCCCTCCAGACTCCTCTCCCCCTCCCCCGCGGCATACAGGATGGCGGGGATGGCGAGGCAGCAGCCTACCAGGAAGAGAGCGAAGAGGGGGCTGCCGAAGTGGAGAATGAGATGGGCGAAAAAATGCACCAGCATGCGGCCGTTGAAGGTCAGGTAGTGCTCCCGCATCATGCGCAGGTAGTTTACCGCCCCATGGTCCATGAAGGTGGAGTACCAGAAGTCGTCCGAGCTGTATATCGTGGTCAGCCCCAGAAACGCCAGCAGAGCCACAGCCCCCGCCAGCAAAACCAGCAGGAGGGGCAGCTTCCATCGCTCGCGGGGCTGTGTACGAGTCCACCCATTCATTTTGACTGTTCCCCCCTGAACACCAGAAACCGGCTGATGACATAGTTGAGCGCCAGGACCACAAATTGGGTCAGCACCTTGGAAACCATGTCGCCCAGGTGCATGACCTCCACCATCACCCAGACGCCTCCCACCTCGATGACCATGGTCAGCAGCCGCCCCCCTACGAAGCGGACGAACTCCTCCAGGCGCTCGGCCAAGCTCCCCCGGTGGGAGCGGAAGACGAAGATCGCGTTGATGGCGTAGGCAAACAGGATGGCCACGGAGACGGAGAGAATGTTGGCCGCCGTCAGAGGGATGGAGAGCAGGCGGCGGGCCGCCCAGAAGGTGACCAAATTCACCAGCGTCGTCAGACCGCCGGCAAAGATATAGCGGAGCACCTGGCTGCGGTACCAGTGGATGACCCAATCCCAAATCTTCTTACACATCGGCATGCTATTTGGGCTCGTACACCGTCACGTCGGACACAATGTAGCGGGGACGGCCCTTGATCTCCTCGTAGATTTTGGACAGATAGTACCCGATGATCCCCAGACTGATCATAATGAGGCTGCCCATCAGCAGCAGAAGGAGGATCACCGTGGTAAAGCCCTCCAGCGCCTTGCCGCTGAAGTAGCGCACCAGGGTCTGGACGGAGAGCACCGCCGCCGCCAGCAGGCACACGACCCCGGCCACAGTCACCAGCTGCAGGGGGGCGGAGGTGTAGCTGGCGATATTCTTCACGGCGTAGGCCACCAAGCTGCGAAGGGACCACTTTGACTCCCCGGCCTCCCGCTCCCGCACGTCAAACTCCACGGCGGTGCAGCGGTAGCCAATCCAGGAGGACATGGCCCGGAAAAACACGTTGCGCTCCGGCATCCGCAGCAGGGTGTCACAGGCCTTCCGATCCAGCAGCTTGAAGTCGGAAGCGGCCTTCATGTCCATGCCCATGGCACCGCTCATCAGCTTGTAGAACATCCCCGCGCAGGCCCTGTGGAGGGGGTTCTCCTTCCCGCGGCTGCGCTTTCTGGCCTCTACCACCTCAAAGCCCTGCTCCCACAGGCGGTACATCTCCACCAGGGTCTCCGGCGGGTGCTGCAGGTCGCAGTCCATCACCGCCGCGCAGGCACCCCTGGCGTACTCCAGTCCGGCGAAGATGGCGGACTCCTTGCCGAAGTTCCGGCTGAAATGGATGCCCCGCACCCGGGGGGACGCATCGGCCAGAGCCCGGATCAGGGT
The DNA here is from genome assembly GCA_947630395.1 of uncultured Oscillospiraceae bacterium. GTDB lineage: Bacteria > Bacillota > Clostridia > Oscillospirales > Oscillospiraceae > Pelethomonas. The sequence goes on along the minus strand of CANRHK010000206.1, from coordinate 2,203 downwards.
CCAGGTGTTGTCCGCGGAGCCGTCGTCCACAAAGAGGAGCTCATAGTCGATCTCCGCCCGGGTCAGGACCTGGCTTAAAACTCCCGCCGTTTTTTCCACCGTCTCCGCCTCGTTGTACGCGGGGATCACCACCGATAAAACAACCTCATTGGCCATTGGAATGCTCCCTTTTGCTTCATCTGCCTCAAAATGATTCCTCATTATATCAAACAGCTCTCCAAAACACAATAGTCGGGGTGGCCTTTCCCGCATTTTTACTCGAACATCTGCCTGGCCAAATCGATGAACTCCCGACAGTAGACCGACAGGTAGCTCCCCTTGCGGTAGGCGGCCACAAAGTCGTGGGTCATCCGGGGCTCGCCGAAGCTGTAGCAGTCGATGGGCTGCTGCACCGAGCGGTAGCGCAGATGGGACTCAAAGACGAAGGACACCCCGTACCCCGACGCCACCAGCTCGATGATGGCGGGGAGGCTGCCGGTATACATGACGTTCTCGAACACCAGCCCCTGCTCGTGAAAGTACTTGTCCGTGATCTGCCGGGTGCGCTGGTCCGGCATCATACGCAGCAGCAGCTCGTTTTTCAGCAAGGCCGGGTCCAGCCGTGGGTAGGCGCTGGCGGGGTTGGGATGGGCGAAGCGGGAGAGAGGGTGGTCCTTGCAGGTGCAGATCAGCAGTTCCTCCTGCCGCAGCGTCTCATACTCCAAAAGAGGACTCAGGTCGATGGGCTTGCTGTAGAAAGCCGCCTCCACCTGCCCCTCCAGCAGCCGCCGGTCGTTCTCCGTGGAGCTGCCCTCGAAGACGTTCACTTTCACGTTGGGCCGCAGGGACTGAAAGGCCGGCAACATGTAGGGCAGCATGTAGGAGCAGCGCACCGGGGCGAAGGCCACGTTCAGCACGCCCACATCCCGCTTGACAATGTCCGCCAGCTCCGCGTCCAGATCCGCCTTCAGCCGCAGAATCTCCCGGGCCTTCTCCACATACCGCTCCCCGGCGTAGGTCAGCATGTAGCGGTGGCCCATCCTGCGAAAGAGCTTCAGGCCCAGGTCGTGCTCCAGCGCGATGAGAAATTTGCTCAGCGTGGGCTGACTGACGTACAGCGACTCCGCCGCCTTGGTGATGTTCTGGTGCTTGGCGATGGCCAGCACATAGGTCAGTTCCCGAAAATCCATGTTTCTCCTCCGTCCGCTTGATTCTGTGCTCAGTATAGCGGAATCTGTCGGAAAATGCAAGCAGAAATGCATTTATTTAATTTAAATCATTCTAAAATAGAATAAATCCGTTCCATCAAAATTTTCCGTAAAAACGGATGTTATATCGCAGTTTTTGGTGAATACGTAAAAACCGGCGGCATCGTTTTGGTGATGCCGCCGGTTTTCATTCTTTTTAACTATGATTTTTATAATAAACATGAATTTTACTTATCTCTCATTTTCTGATATGATTTCTATCAGAAAAAGCCAATCCCCACCCAAACCACCAACAAAACGGAAGGAGTACTCCCATGGTCAAACTTTACGACTCCGGCGTCTATCTGCTGAACGGCGAGACCCTGGTCCCGGAAAAGGACGCGGATCCCAAGCTGGACAGGGCGGAGGCCAAAAAGGGCACCATCGCCTACGGCATCCTCCAGGCCCACAACGTCAGCGGCGACCCGGACAACCTGAAAATCAAGTTCGACGCCATCACCAGCCACGACCTCACCTATGTCGGCATTATCCAGACCGCCCGGGCCTCCGGCCTGGACAAGTTCCCCCTGCCCTATGTGCTGACCTGCTGCCACAACAGCCTCTGCGCCGTGGGCGGCACCATCAACGAGGACGACCACGTCTTCGGCCTCACCGCCTGCAAGAAGTACGGCGGCATCTACCTGCCGCCCCATATGGGCGTCATCCACCAGTACATGCGGGAGACCATGGCCGGCGGCGGCAAGATGATCCTTGGCTCCGACAGCCACACCCGCTACGGCGCGCTGGGCACCATGGCCGTGGGCGAGGGCGGCGGCGAGTTGGTAAAGCAGATTCTGGAGCAGACCTGGGACGCCGCCTACCCCGAGGTTATCGCGGTCTACCTGGACGGCAAACCCCGGCCCGGCGTGGGTCCCCAGGACATTGCCATCGCCATTGTCAGCGCCGTCTTCAAGAACGGCTATGTGAAAAACAAGGTGATGGAGTTCGTGGGCCCCGGCGTGGCCAGCATGACCACC
>CANRHK010000205.1 GCA_947630395.1 uncultured Oscillospiraceae bacterium | reverse complement strand
AGGATTATGTCTAAGAAGAACAACCGCATCAACGTCCCCGAGGCCCGCGAGGCCATGGACAAGTTCAAGATGGAGGCCGCCAACGAGGTTGGCGTCAACCTGAAGCAGGGCTACAACGGCGACATCAGCGCCCGTGAGGCCGGCTCTGTGGGCGGTCAGATGGTCAAGAACGTGTGACCCGTACGACGTGCGAGTTTGGCAAGGTGTTTCTCCGTGCTCTCGCCGGTGAAGATCTTGATCTGGAGCCGAAGACTGCCGTCCTCCTGGGGTTCGGCAAAGATCCTGTCGATGTACCGGTCCACGAATTCCTTGGTGATCATGCCGCTGGCGGCGTCCCGGCGGGCCGCCTGGAGGGTGCGGCGGATGTTGTCGATGTGCTTCTGGTAGTCCCCTGCGGTGTCCCGCTGCCGCAGCAGGCCCTCCAGCTCCGCCTGAGCCGCCTCCAGCTCCTGGGCGCACTGGCGGTTCATGGACAGGAAGTCCCAGTCCGACAGCTCCCCCAGGGCGTTGAAGGTGAGAAGCTTCTGCTTCTTCTTCTCAATGGTGGCTACCGCTGTTTGCATCTCCTCAATGCGCCGGCCAAGTTCGCCGTCCCGGTCCAGGGCCTTGTACATGCGGATGTACTCCTCAATGAGAGCCTCGCCGTCCGACTCCGTCTCCCGGAATACCTCGAAGAGCACCGGCTTCAGCTCCTCCTCGTAGATGGCGAAGGATGGGCAGGAGTCCGCGCCGTTCTTGATCTTCCCGGAGCAAACCCATTTGCTGTTCTTATTGCCGCTCTTATCCACGGACTCCCGGCGGTAGTAGGCCGCGCCGCAGTGGGTGCAGTAGAGCTTGCCGGTGAGGAGATTGGCGTGGTTGCAGATGCCCTGGCGGCCTTTCACGTCCTCGCTGCGCTTCTTTAGGACCTCGTTGGCTTTGTCCCACAGGGCCTCGTCCACGATGGCGGGGACGATCTCGCCGGTCTCGTCCTTGAACATGACCCATTCCTCCGGCGGAAGGAATTTTTGTTTTTTGGTGAAGAGGTCGATGACTTTCACCTTGTTTCCCACGTAATAGCCCTTGTACTTGGGGTTGGAGATGAGGCCGGACATGGTGGTGTGGGCGATGCGCTTGCCGTTGTGGTTGCGGTAGCCCTTGTCCCAGAAGATGGTCTCGATCTGCTTCATGGAGTAGTCCCCGGTGGCGTAGAGCTGGAACAGCTCCCGCACCATGGGGGCCTCGTCCTCGTCGATCACCAGCCGCCCCTGGTCCTTGCGGTAGCCGAAGATGCGGCTGTTGCCCAGGACCACGCTGTTCTTAATGGCCTGCTGGTGGCCGAATTTTACGCGGGAGGAGAGCTTGCGCAGCTCGTCCTGGGCGATGCCGGACATGATGGTGAGCCGCAGCTCGCTGTCCTCGTCCAGGGTGTTGATGTTGTCGTTCTGGAAGAACACCGCCACGCCGCAGTTTAAAAGCTCCCGGGTGTACTGGATGGAGTCCAGGGTGTTGCGGGCGAAGCGGGTGATCTCCTTGGTGATGACCAGGTCGAACTTCCCGGCCTTGCCGTCCTCCACCATGCGGTGGAAGTTCTCCCGCTTTTTGGTGGTGGCGGCGGACAGGCCTTCGTCCACGTAGCCCTCCACGTAGGTCCAGTTGGCGTTGCGGCGAATCAGGTCGCTGTAATATTGAATTTGGTTGCCCAGGGAGTTGAGCTGCTCGTCGCTCTCCGAGGACACGCGGGCGTAGTAGGTCACCCGCAGGGGCAGATCATAGATGGTTTTGGTGCGCAGCATCTGCCGCGCGGTATGGATGTCCATGCAGGCTGCTCCTCTCATTTCGTTTTATCATGTTCTATTTGCATTATATCACAGAGAGAAATATAATCAAGTGGGAATTGCGCTGCTTTACACGTTTATTACCGGCGGCAATATTGATCAATGAATTGAGTTAAAATAGTAGACGGCACGCAAGGGCATGCCGTCTATTTTGCATTTTGGAGGAAGCTCACTATGACAGAAAGAATATTGACGTTGGAGGATATTCGGGCTTTCGCGGTCTATCTTGCGAAAGAGGAAAAAAGTGCGGCGACGATGGAAAAATACGTGCGGGATTGTCGGGCGTTCCTTGCGTTTACGGGGAATAGGCCGATGACAAAAGAGCTGGTGATCGCGTATAAAAGAAAGTTGATTGATGGCGGCGCATATGCGGTTGGGAGCATCAACTCCATGCTGGCATCGGTCAACGGACTGCTGCGGTTTCTGGGGTGGGAGGACTGCCGGGTCAAGGCCATCAAAATCCAGCGGAAGATCTATTGTCCGGAGGAGCGGGAACTGACGAAAGCAGAATATTTGCGGTTGTTGGGAGTCGCGAAGAATCAGCCGCGGCTGTGTCTCATTATGGAGACCATCTGCGGGACGGGTATCCGGGTATCCGAGCTGCAATATTTTACGGTGGAGGCGGTCCGGCGGGGGGAGATCGTGGTTTCCTGTAAAAATAAAAACCGGGTCATCTTTGTCCCCGGCAAACTGAAAAAGCTCTTATTGGATTTTGCGAAGCGGCAAAGTATTCAAAATGGCGTGATTTTCCGTACCAAGAGCGGCAGACCGGTCAATCGAAGCAACATCTGGGCGGAAATGAAGCGGCTGTGTGAACGGGCAGGCATCAATCCTTCCAAGGTATTCCCACACAACCTGCGCAAGCTGTTTGCCCGCACCTTCTATGGGATTGAGCGGGACATTGCCAAGCTGGCGGATATTCTGGGCCACAGCAGTATCAATACCACACGGATCTATATCATGTCCACTGGCGCTGAGCACCGCAGGCAGATAGAGCGGCTGGGGCTGGTGGTGTAGTAGGCCCGGCAGAAAATTTTGTGTAAGCGAAAATCGACAAAGTCAAGAATGGCGCGGTGAAAATCGCGTTGGGGTGGGGTGAAGCCCATGCCAGCCGTACCCCCTGGTCGCGCCCGGTATGCGCGCCGCAGGCGTGCATGCCGGGCACGGACCCAGGGGAAACTAGGCCATGGGCGTCAGCTCACGCCGCGACCGGCGAACATAATCTCCAGCTGGCTGAGCACCATGTCCCAGTTCGGGCACCGGGCGTGCCAGTGCTTCACAATCCGCTGGGACGCCAGATACAGCATCCGCCGCAGCGAGTCGTCATTAGTGAAAGACGGCTTGCCCTTGGTGATCTGCCGGAACTGCCGGTTCAGCCCCTCGATGATGTTCGTCGTGTATATGATTTTACGGATTTCCGGCGGATATTCAAAAAAGGTGCTCAGAACTTCCCAGTTCTCCTCCCAGCTCTTCACGCAGGAGGGATACTGCGTCCGCCAGCGCTCCGCGAAAGCACTCAGCTCCTGCTCCGCCTCCGCCAGCGTCGCCGCCGTGTAGACCTTCTTCAGGTCCGCTGTCAGGTGCTTGATGTCCTTCCAGCTCACATATTTGGTGGAGCTGCGGATCTGGTGGACGATGCACCGCTGTAAGCGGGAGTTCGGATAGACCGCCTCGATCGCCTGCATCATCCCGCACAGGCCGTCTGTGCAGAACAGATATACATCCAAAACACCCCTGCTTTTGAGGTCATTCAACACATTCAGCCAGAATTTGCTGCTCTTGTGCGCCCCGATCCACACGCCCAGGATGTCCTTGCGCCCGTCCATCGTGATGCCCAGCACCACATACGCTGCATTGGTCACGTACCGGCGGTCCTCCCGCACCTTGTAGTGGATGGCGTCCATGAAGATAAACGGATACACCCGCTCCAGCGGCCGGTTCTGCCACGCTGTCACCTCCGGCATAATTTTCTCACTGATTTTGCTCACCAATTCCGGGGAAATTTCCACGTCGTACAGGCTCTTGATTTGCTCCGCGATATCCCGCTGGCTCATCCCGCAGGCGTACAGGGACAATATCTTGTCCTCCATTCCATCCGCGTTCCGGTCATACTTGCCGATAATTTTCGGTTCAAACTCGCCTTTCCTGTCCCGGAGCACCCGGATGTCAATTTCGCCCAGCTGCGTCTTCACCGTCTTCCGGGAGTAGCCGTTCCTGTAGTTCCTGCCGCTGTCCTCCGGGGCGTTGCTGCGCTGGCATCGCTCCCGACCCAATTCCTCCTCCATCTCCACTTCCATCACCTGCTGGATCACGTCCCGGAACATTTCTTTCATGGCTGCCATGATGTCCGCTGTGCTGGTGAAGTTCTCGCTCCGCACATATTCTCGCATTAATTCCGCTGGTACTCGCTG
>CANRHK010000204.1 GCA_947630395.1 uncultured Oscillospiraceae bacterium | reverse complement strand
ACGGCGTCGAACTGGCCCGACAAGTGTCCGGCGGCCACCTGGGCCACATAGCGGCCAAACACCTTCGCCCGCCAGGACTTTCTGCCGAATTTCAGGGCGCGGACGCCCCCGCTCACCGGCTCCTCGTAGTAGAACGCCACAGCGCATGGAAAACCGCCCACCTTGCGGAGGACCTTGTCGTCCTCGATAAAAGGCAGGCTTGCTTTACAGCTGTCGCAGACACCGTCGCCGGAGGCGTCCATGAGTTTTCCGCAGAAGGCACAGCGGGGAGGGAATAAAAGGTCCAGCACAGCGGTGCTGAACCTTTGGAGGCCGCTCATCGCTGCCTCCTGGGGTAGGGGCGTTTTTCGTCGGTCAGTTCCAGCAGATAATCCACGCTGGTCTGGTAGAACTCTGCCAGCTTTTTCAACGCGGAAACCGGGATATTCAATTCTTCCAACTCATAGTCTGAATATGTCGATTGGTGGACCTGCAAAATTTTTGCCAGGTCCGTCTGGGTCAAATCCCTGTCCTCGCGCAGAGCGCGTAGCCGCTCCATCATCGAAATCACCTCGATGACAGTATGCGGTAAGGGAATATCCCATATTAGAATTTAAGGGCATTTCCCTTAAATTACTCCTGTTTGCGCAGAGAGGAGAGCCGAAAACAAAAGGTCCAGCACAGCGGTGCTGAACGCTTTTATTTTCATAGGTCGTCGCCCTCGATTTTGATTTCGCCGTGGCGCTCCTCGAAACCTTCTACGTACTTTTCCAAAGCATATTCCATCTCCTTGTTGGCTGACCTTTTGTTGCGGACGGCAATCACTTTTATTTTTGCGAGTAACTCTTCTGATATCCTCAGTGAAAAGGGGGTATAATAATTGCCCATAATCGACCTCACATTATTTTGATATCAAAAGTATATGATTTTGCGGTCGATTTATAAGAAATCAGTTTGATATCAAAAAGAATGCAAGGGGCTTCGCCCCTCCCCGGTCTTTTGCACCTTGCAGGCGCCTGCTCTCCCCCAGTGACTTTTCCCTCGTGGGAAAAGTCACCAAAAGCACGCCCGGGGATTTCACCCCCGGGACCCTCAATGTTTTGATTATTTTTTGCGCTCGTCCTGCGGTCTGTCCGATCTAAACCGCGCCGGGTCCCGTGTATGAGGCGAAGCGGCTATTTTAGGACAGTTGTACGGACATTTCTATGCAGCGCCCAGTCCGCCCGGAGGGCGGACCTTCGCCGCTCTGCCCCTCACGGGCCCGCGAGGCAGGCATGACGCACGTAGGGTAAGTGGCACCCCGATACGGGGAGCGCGCCGAGGGATTTTTGCTGTGAGGTCCTTGTGAACATACTGAAACAAGCGCTTCGCCTCATATACGGACGGCAGCGATTTAAACCAGGCAGACCGGCAAGACAGCGCAAAACTAAACCCCAAATTAGGATTCTCAAGGGGGAACCCCTTGAGCGCACTTTTGGCTACTTTTCCTGCGAGGGAAAAGTAGCCCAGGGTAAGAAGAGACGAAGGAAAAGAAAAAACCAGGGAGGGGCTGGAAGCCCCTCCGCAAATATGCTATACTATGGGAAAACAAAGTCAAGGAACAAACCAATGAGAAAGTTAGTTATTGGAATACTTGCCCATGTGGACGCAGGCAAAACCACCCTCTCTGAGGCCATGCTCTATACCGCCGGAGCCATCCGCCGCCTGGGGCGGGTGGACCACCAGAACGCTTTCCTGGACATCGACCAGTTGGAACGCCAGCGGGGTATCACTATCTTCTCCAAGCAGGCGGTCCTCCCGCTGGAGGACGTGGAAGTGACCCTGCTGGACACCCCGGGCCATGTGGACTTCTCCGCTGAGATGGAGCGGACCTTACAGGTGCTGGACTGCGCTATCCTGGTGGTCAGCGCCTCCGACGGCGTCCAGGCCCACACGGAGACCCTGTGGCGGCTGCTGCACCGCCACGGCGTGCCGGTGTTCCTGTTTATTAATAAGATGGACCTGCCGGGCCCGGACAGGGGCCAGCTATTGGCCGCCCTCCGGCAGCGGCTGGGGGACGGGTTCGTGGACTTCAGCCAGGAGAAATCCGCCCTCTTTGAGGAGGCCGCCGGGGAGGACGAGGAGGCGCTGAACGAGTATTTGGAGAGCGACCGGCTCTCCGACGACACCTTGCGGCGGCTGGTGGGCAGGCGGAAGATCTTCCCCTGCTGGTTTGGATCGGCGCTGCGGGTGGAGGGCGTGGAGGAATTTCTGCGGGGGCTGGGACGGTACGCCCCCCGGCCCAGGTATCCCAACGCCTTCGGCGCCAAGGTGTTCAAAATCGGACGGGACACCCAGGGGGCCCGGCTCACCTATATGAAGATTACCGGCGGGCGGCTGAAGGCCAAGGATGTGCTCTCCGGCGAGGACGGCAATGGGGCCTGGGAGGAGAAGGCGGAACAGCTGCGTATCTACTCCGGGGCTAAGTTCCGCCCCATCGACGCCGCCGAGGCGGGGACCGTCTGCGCTGTCACCGGGCTCAGCCGTACCCGGCCAGGCCAGGGTCTGGGCTTTGAGGGGGCAGGGGCGCCCCCGGCGCTGGAGCCGGTGCTGAACTACCGGCTCATTCTGCCGGAGGGCATGGACGCCCTGGAAGCCCTGGGGAAGCTGCGGGTCCTGGCGGAGGAGGACCCCCAGCTGCACCTGCTCTGGGACCAGCGGTTGCAGGAAATCCGGGTCCAGCTCATGGGCCAGGTCCAGCTGGAGGTGCTGCGGCAGCTCATTGCACAGCGGTTCGGCATGGAGGTGTCCTTCGGGCCGGGTGGCATCGTCTACAAGGAGACTATCGCCGGTCCGGCGGAGGGCATCGGGCACTATGAGCCTCTGCGGCACTATGCGGAGGTGCATTTGCTCTTGGAGCCTGGGAAGCCGGGTAGCGGGCTTAAATTTGCCTCCGCCTGCTCGGAGGACGAGTTGGATAGAAACTGGCAGCGGCTGGTGCTGACCCATCTGGCGGAGAAGCAGCACCTGGGGGTGCTGACCGGAAGTCCCATCACGGACATGAAAATCACCCTGACGGCGGGCCGGGCCCACCTGAAGCACACCGAGGGCGGCGACTTCCGGCAGGCCACCTACCGGGCGGTGCGCCAGGGGCTCATGATGGCGGAGAGCGTGCTGCTGGAGCCCTGGTACCGCTTCCGGCTGGAGGTGCCCAATGAGAACCTGGGCCGGGCCATGAACGACATCCAGCGCATGGGCGGGCGGTTCGACGCCCCCCAGGCCGCCGGGGACACGGTGACCGTCACTGGCAGCGCCCCGGTGTCCCAGATGGGAGAGTACTGGAAGGACGTCACCGCCTACACCCGGGGCCGGGGGAAGCTGAGCTGCGCCCTGGGGGGCTATGAGCCCTGCGCGGACCCGGAGGCGGTTATCGAGCGCATGGGCTATGACCCGGAGCGGGATGTGGACAATCCCCCGGATTCCGTGTTCTGCTCCCACGGGGCGGGGTATGTGGTGCCCTGGGACGAGGTACCCAGGATGGCCCACCTGTCCGCCGGACAGACCTGGAAGGCGGCTGCGGACCCCGCGCCCGCCCGGCCCGCGCCGGTGAGCCGGACGCCCCCGGCCCCCCGGTCCAGGGAGGAGGACGAGGCGCTCCAGGCCATCTTTGAGCGGACCTACGGCCAGGTGAAGCCCCGGTCGTTTCGGCCTACCCCCCGTAATCCGGTGACGCTGCCGGAAAAACGGACCGTGCCGGACCATCCGGCGGGGCCGGAGTACCTGCTGGTGGACGGGTACAACATCATCTTCGCCTGGGACGAGCTGAAAGCCGTGGCCCAGGAGAACCTGGAGGGGGCCCGGTACCTGCTGATGGACCTGCTCTGCAACTACCAGGGGTTTAAGAAGTGCGTGGTGATTCTGGTCTTTGACGCCTACAGAGTGAAGGGCAATCCCGGCAGCGTGGAGCACTACCGGAACATCCACGTGGTCTACACCAAGGAGGCGGAGACGGCGGACAGCTACATCGAGCGGGCCACCTACGAGATCGCCAAGAACCACCGGGTGCGGGTGGCCACGTCGGACAACTTAGAGCAGCTCATTATCCTGGGCCATGGGGCGGTGCGGGTCTCCGCCAGGGAGTTCCAGGGGGAGGTGGAGGCCGCCGAGGGGCGCATCGCCGATATTATCGCCCGGAACAACCTGGGCGGGAAGTCCTTCCGCCAGCTGCGGCACCAGCTGAAAGAGCCGCCGAAGAAATGAAAACAGCCCCGGGGGAGAGACTCTCCCGGGGCTGTTCTATTGCGTCTATTTGGCCCTGTCA
>CANRHK010000203.1 GCA_947630395.1 uncultured Oscillospiraceae bacterium | reverse complement strand
TGGCGCAGCTCCCAGGTCTTGTCGAAGATCTCCTTCACGTTGCTCTCGCAGCCGGGGGTGGCGATGACCTGGCCCGCGATCTTACTGAGCCAGTCGAACCGCTCCTTGCTCATCTCGGCGGGCAGGATGGCCACGCTGTCACAGGCCAGCAGCTTGCTGTTGAAGGCGCCGCCGCGGCAGTAGTTGCCGGTGGAGGGCCACACCGCGTGGTGGTAGGTGGCGTCAAACTGGCCGGTGACCAGCCGGGGGGCCAGGCAGCCGAAGGAAGCGCCGACTTTATGGCAGCCGGTGGGGAACCACTTGCCCGCCATGGCGATGATGCGGCAGGGCACGCCGGAGAGGACGGAGGGAATCTCCACATAGTTGGGCACCGCCTGATAGAGACCGCCAGTCTCCTTGGCCTCGTTCTTCCAGGTGATGCGGAACAGGTTCAGGGGGTTCACGTCCCACAGGCCCACGTCCTTTAACTTGGCCTGGATCTTCTCGGGGATGGTCTCTGGGTGCTGCATCTGGGCGATGGTGGGGATAATGACGTTGTTCTCCTTGGCCTTCTGAATGTTGTGCTGGAGGCCCTCTTTGTTGATGGTCAGATCAATCTTGCTCATGACTTTTTCTCCTCCTGTTTTGTGTCGATATAGGAATAAAGTGTGTACTTGGAGATACCGAAATATTTGGCCACCTTATCACCGGACTTGGTGATCAGGAAAGCGCCGTGCTCACTGAGGAAACGGATGGCCCGCACCTTGTCCTCCTTGTTCATCAGGGCCACCGGCTTGCCCACCAGGGCCACGCTCTGCTCAATGAGCCCGCTGAGCACGTCGTTGACGTTGAGGACCGTGATATTCCGCTGGCCGCTTTGCTCGTTGGGGCTGATCTGCACCAGGCCGTCGATGGCGTTGTGGACCATCATCAGCGCCGAAATGTCGTAGTTGACCGAGAGGATAGCGGTGACCTTTCCCAGCCCGTCCCGGATGAACATGGTGGAGGATTTCAGAATCTTCCCGTCCGGCGTCCGGGTCAGATAGGCCAGCTGGTCCTGGGGGTCCTCCTCCCCGCTGAGGATCTGGTCCATCACCACCTGGGACGGGCCGTCCCCCACCTTCCGTCCGGTGACGTGACCATTTTCAATGTGGACGATGGCGGGCTCCTCCGTGTCCCCGGCCAGGTCGTGAACCACTACCTCGCAGTTTGGTCCGAACTGGGCGGCCAGGGCGGCCGCGATCTGCTTGAGAATTTGCAGCTGGTTGCTTTCAATGGGCATATAGGACCTCCTTATTCCCGCTTCTTCTCTCCGCTGCTTCTATCATAACAGCATCTTCTAAAGATTTCAATGGGTTTTCAAAAAAATTTTTTGGTTTTCTTAAATTTTGTTTGACAACGGCGCAATCTGTGCTATGATAGGGATAGGAGGAGGAAAGACAGGCCTCCTGGATGGAGAAATCGGCAGACATATAAAAAATGAATGTATGGAGGGACCGGAACATGGATTTTGATGCGATCAAAAAGGCGGCCGAGGGCTACCGGGACGACATGAGCAAATTCCTGCGGGATCTCATCGCTATCCCCAGCGAGAGCTGCGAGGAGGAGGGCGTCATCAAGCGGACCATCGTGGAGATGGAGCGCCTGGGCTTTGACAAGGCGGAGATCGACCCCGAGGGCAACGCCCTGGGCTGGATGGGCGAGGGCGACAAGATTATCGCCTTTGACGGCCACATCGACACCGTGGGCATCGGCAACATCAATAACTGGGAGCAGGACCCCTACCAGGGCTACGAGACCGAGGATATCATCTACGGCCGGGGCGGCTCTGACCAGGAGGGCGGCGTGGTGTCCGCCGTGTACGGCGCCAAGATTATGAAGGATCTGGGCCTCATTCCCGCCGGCTACAAGATTCTTGTCACCGCCACGGTCCAGGAGGAGGACTGCGACGGCCTCTGCTGGCAGTACATCCACAATGAGGACGGCATCACCCCCGAGTTCGTGGTGTCCACCGAGCCTACCGACGGCGGCATCTACCGCGGCCACCGTGGCCGGATGGAGATCCGGGTGGACGTGAAGGGAATCTCCTGCCACGGCTCCGCCCCTGAGCGCGGCGACAACGCCATCTACAAGATGGCCGACATTCTCCAGGAGGTCCGGGCGCTCAATGAGAACGACGATGCTGACGGCACCGAGATCAAGGGTCTGGTGAAGATGCTGAACCCCAAGTACAACCCTGAGCACTACGAGGACGCCCGTTTCCTGGGCCGGGGCACCTGCACGGTCAGCCAGATCTTTTACACCTCTCCCAGCCGCTGCGCCGTGGCCGACAGCTGCGCCATCTCCATTGACCGCCGCATGACCGCCGGCGAGACCTGGGACAGCTGCCTGGACGAGATCCGCGCCCTGCCTGCCGTACAGAAGTACGGCGAGGATGTGAAGGTCAGCATGTACATGTATGACCGGCCCGCGTGGACCGGCCTGAAGTATGAGACTGAGTGCTACTTCCCCACCTGGATCAACAAGGAGACCGCGCCTCATGTCCAGGCCCTGGCCGACGCCCACAAGGCGCTGTACGGCGACATCCGCATTGGCCATCCTACCAGCATGAGCAAGCGTGAGGGCCGTCCCCTGATTGACAAGTGGACCTTCTCCACCAACGGCGTGTCCATCCAGGGGCGGTATGGCATCCCCTGCGTGGGGTTCGGCCCCGGGGCCGAGAGCCAGGCCCACGCCCCCAATGAGATCACCTGGAAGCAGGATTTGGTGACCTGCGCCGCCGTGTACGCCGCCGCCGTGGCCCTCTACAAGGGCAAGGGTGACGAGGATGTGACCCAGTTCCGGGCCGGGAAGACCAACAACGACATTAAGTAAGCAGCCCCGGCTTGGTTCCCTCCGCGCGGCCTACGCTACAAACGCGCCGCTGGCACGTTTGCTTACCGCTACGGGGCTTCCAGCCCCTCGGGGCCTGGGCGGGGGCCTTCGGCCCCTGCTCACCCTGGGTGACTTTTTCCCACGCGGGAAAAAGTCACCAAAAAGCGCGCCAGCCCTACGGGCTGGACCCCCTTTTTTGCGGGAGACTGGTATTGAGTAGGGGTCAGAGAAGCTTTCATCGGTACTGCTAGTTGGTTCCTGTTGCGTCCTGTCGCTCCGTTCTACTCCGCGAGGGGTAGTTTGTAGTTGCCGGCGTAGGGGATGCGAAACCGGAAATCTCCCTCTCGCGGAGTGGAACGGAGCGACAGGTTGCAGCCGGTTATAGAAAAAACAACCAGCGCACCCAATCCACCCCGCCCCAGCGCATCCATCTGAGCAAGAACATATTAGGGTAGCCGCTTCGCCTCATACGCGGGAGCGAGTTCGGTTTAAACCGGACAGACTACAGGTCGAGCGCAAAAATAATCAACCCATTAGGATTCTCAAGGGTGAAACCCTTGAGCGTGTTTTTGGTTACTTTTTGCACGAGCAAAAAGTAACCCAGGGTTAGCAAGGACTGAAAGTCCCTACCATCCACTTAGGGGCTGGAAGCCCCACCGAACAAATCAAACTACACCACCCATCATTCTAATAAAAAAGGAGTTTTACGAATGAGCAAGACCGAGCAGCTGGCCCAGCATCTGGAGCGTCTCCAGATCAACAACATGTACAAAAAAGATTTCTACTGGACCTGGGACAAGACCGGCGACGAGCTGGACGCCATCTTCACCGTGGCCGACGCCCTCCGCGACCTCCGGGAGCGCAACATCTCCACCAAGGTGTTTGACTCCGGCCTGGGCATCTCCATCTTCCGCGACAACTCCACCCGGACCCGCTTCTCCTTTGCCTCCGCCTGCAACCTGCTGGGCCTGGACATCAAGGATTTGGACGAGAAGGTCAGCCAGATCGCCCACGGCGAGACCGTCCGTGAGACCGCCAACATGGTCTCCTTCATGGCCGACGTCATCGGCATCCGGGACGATATGTTCATCGAGGAGGGCCACAAGTACCAGAAGACCTTCATGGATGCCCTGGACGAGGGTTATGAGAAGGGTATCCTGGAGCAGCGGCCCACCCTGGTCAACCTCCAGTGCGACGTGGACCACCCCACCCAGGCCATGGCCGACCTGCTGCATGTCATCCATGAGATGGGCGGCGTGGAGAACCTGAAGGGTAAGAAGGTGGCCATGACCTGGGCCTACTCCCCCAGCTACGGCAAGCCCCTCAGCGTGCCCCAGGGCATTATCGGCCTCTTCACCCGCTTCGGCATGGACGTGGTGCTGGCCCATCCCGAGGGCTATGAGATTCTTCCTGAGGTGGAGGAGATTGCCGCCAAGAAC
>CANRHK010000202.1 GCA_947630395.1 uncultured Oscillospiraceae bacterium | reverse complement strand
CCTCGGGGATGCCCACGGCGTCGGGCATCTTGCCGCCGTTCTCGTTGATCATCTTCACATAGTCCTGGGGCACGCTGGAGGAGCCGTGGAGGACGATAGGGAAGCCGGGCAGGCGCTTGGAGACCTCCTCCAGCACGTCGAAGCGCAACGGAGGCGGCACCAGAATGCCCTTCTCGTTGCGGGTGCACTGGGCGGCGGTGAACTTGTAGGCGCCGTGGCTGGTGCCGATGGCAATGGCCAGGGAGTCGCAGCCGGTCTTGGACACGAACTCCTCCACCTCCTCGGGGTGGGTGTAGCTGGAGTCCTCGGCGGACACCTTCACATCGTCCTCCACGCCGGCCAGGGTGCCCAGCTCAGCCTCGACCACCACGCCGTGGTCGTGGGCGTACTCAACCACCTTCTTGGTGATCTCGATGTTCTCGGCAAAGGGCTTGCTGCTGGCGTCGATCATGACGGAGGTGAAGCCGCCATCCACGCAGGACTTGCAGGTCTCGAAGTCGGGGCCGTGGTCCAGATGGAGGGCGATGGGGATATTGGGGCACTCAATGGTGGCGGCCTCCACCAGCTTCACCAGATAGGTGTGGTTGGCATAGGCCCGGGCGCCCTTGGACACCTGGAGGATCAGGGGGGCGTTGACCTCGCGGGCGGCCTCGGTGATGCCCTGGACGATCTCCATGTTGTTGACATTGAAAGCGCCGATGGCGTAGCCGCCGTCATAGGCCTTCCTGAACATTTCGGTTGTAGTTACGAGGGGCATGAGAAAAACCTCCTAGTAATAAAATGACACATATAGTTTACCACTATTTTCCCAAAATGCAACAGGAAAGTGCGTAAAAACTATCGGCTGTGGAGGGACAACCTTTGTTGATTTTACGCAACCGTCAGATGTAACCATTTGGAAAGGGCTTTGTTAACAATTGTAATGGATTTTGTTAGAAAGAATCACTTGAAAAAGCGGGTGGATGGCTTATAATAGAACAGTCGACAGCATCCGACAAGATATTCAGATAAGGAATTTGGGGTTATGATTTTTTCAAGCATGGTATTTGTGTTTCTGTTTTTCGCCCTCAACATTCTGGTGCAGAACCTCTGCCCCAGTATGAAGGCGAAAAACATCTCCCAGCTGGTGTTCTCTCTCATTTTTTACAGCTGGGCCGGACTGGGCTTCACCGCCATCATGCTGTTCGACGTGTTCGCCTGCTGGGGCTTCGCCCTGCGTATCGAGCGCAGCGAGGGCGGAAAGCGCAAGGCGCTTCTGGCCTGCTGCGTGGGGGTGGTGCTGGCGGTGCTGGGCGTCTTCAAGTACGCCGGCTTTCTCCTCTCCAATGTGCGGCTGCTGACCGGCTTCCCCCAGGTGGTGCCGGAGATTCTGCTGCCGGTGGGCATATCCTTCTATACCTTCCAGCTCATCTCCTATGTGGCGGACGTCTACCGGGGGGATGTCCCCGCCCAGCAGAAGTTCTGGCTGCTGCTGCTGTACGCCAGCCTGTTCCACCAGTGCGTAGCCGGCCCCATTGTCCGTTACAGCAGCGTGGAGCACGACATCCTCCACCGGACCACCTCACCCGCCCAGACCTCCCGGGGCATCAGCCGCTTTACCGTGGGTCTGGCCAAGAAGGCCATCCTGGCCAACTCCTGCGCGGCCATCGCGGACACCTATTTTAAGGGGGACGCGGCGGCGCTGGCCAAGCAGAGCGCGGCGGGCCTGTGGCTGGCGGGACTGGCTTTCATGCTCCAGATCTACCTGGACTTCTCCGCCTACTCCGACATGGCCATCGGCATGGGCCTGATGTGCGGCTTCCACTACCGGGAGAACTTCAACTACCCCTATATGGCAAACTCCATCACCGACTTCTGGCGGCGCTGGCACATCTCCCTGAGCAGCTTCTTCCGGGACTACGTATATATCCCCCTGGGCGGCAACCGCCGGGGCCCGGCGCGGCAGTTTTTCAACCTCTTTGTGGTGTGGGCGCTGACCGGCTTCTGGCACGGCGCCTCCTGGAACTACGTGCTGTGGGGGCTCTACTTCCTCCTGTTCCTGTCCTTTGAGAAGTTTGTGCTGGGGGACAACCTGGAGCGGATCCCCTCCCTGCTGCGCCGCCTGGCGGTGCTGCTGGTGATCTACTTCTGCTGGATTCTCTTCAAGTTCGAGGACTTCCCCTCCCTGCTGGCGGTGCTGCGGGGCCTGTTCTGTCTCAACGGAAACGCCCTCACCAATCTGGCGGTGGCGCTGAAGCTGCGGAGCAACTACTTCCTGCTGCTGGCAGCCCTTATCGCGGTCACCCCCCTGGGGCACAATCTGCGCCTGGCCGCCCGCAAAAGCGCGGAGCACAGCAGGGTTGTCTTTTGCCTGTACTCCCTGTGGGAGGTGCTGCACCCGGCGGTGCTGCTGGTGCTGGCGGCCATGGCTCTGGCCGGGGACAGCTACAACCCGTTTCTGTACTCTAACTTTTAAAGGGGAGGGAAATCCGTGGACAAGAAAGCGTTCAAAATGCTGTATATCGTGAAAAACACGCTGTTCTATGTGGTGCTGGGCGTTCTCTCGGTCATCGGGCTGCTGTGGTTTCTCCGCCCCACGCAGTCGGACATTGAGAAGCGGGAGCTGACCAAGTTCCCGGAGTTCACCTTCGCCGGACTGCTGGACGGCAGCTTCGCCAAGGGCGTGGACACCTGGTACGCCGACACCTACCCCCTGCGGGAAATCCTGATCGCGGGCAATTACAAGCTGCGCGCCCTCTACGGGGACCAGTCCATTCAACTCATTGACAAGGGCGGGCAGGGCGACGACATCCCCACCCCGGGGACGGGAACGGATACCACCCCTCCCTCCGGGGACAATACCACGCCCGGCGCCTCCGACGGGGACGATCAGACGGACGGCAATCCCCCCGACAACCCGCCGGATAATCCTCCGGACGCCCCCCCGGACGATTCGGGCGGCGAAACCCTGCCGGACGGCACCATCCGGGAGCCCGGCGAGATGACCGGATCCCTCTATATCACCGGCAACAGCGCCTACGGCCTGTACTACTTCGTGAAGAGCGCCGCCGACGAGTACGCCGCCATGATCAACCACACCTACGAGGTGCTGGGCGACAAAGCCGATGTGTACTCCCTCATCGCGCCCATCAGCTCCGGCGTCATGCTGGACCCCTCCCTGGTGGAGGCCTTCGGAGCCAGCGACCAGCGGGACACCATCGAATATATTAACTCCCTGATGACCGACGGCGTCCACGCCCTCAACGTCTACGACAACATCAAGCGGCACAACGCGGAGTACATCTACTTCCGCACCGACCACCACTGGACCGCCCTGGGCGCCTACTATGCCTATGAGGAGTTCTGCAAGGAGAAGGGCGTGACCCCCCACACTCTGGACCAGTTCGAGCAGCGGGAGTACCCGGGCTTCCTGGGGTCCTTCTACGCCAGCTCCCAGTCCGCCGCCCTGGCGGAGACGCCGGACACGGTGATTGCCTACGTGCCCATGGGTACGAACGCCATGACCTTTACCAACAAAAACGGCGAGGATATCAGCTGGTATATCATTGCCAGCACGGCCAACTCCCCCAGCGGCAGCAAGTACCTCTGCTTCTCCGGCGGCGATGAGCCCTACTCCGTGGCCCACAACCCGAATATCACCGACAGCTCGGCCTGCGTGGTCATCAAGGACTCCTACGGCAACGCCTTTATCCCCTTCCTGGTGGACCACTACGAGTACACCTACTGGATTGACTACCGCTACTACCAGGGCACCCTCGCCGGCCTAGTCAACGAGAAGGGCATCAGCGACATCATCTACTGCCTGAATATCTACAACCCCACCGAGGCCTCCATGGTCCGGCGCATGGCCAAGCTGGTCCCCTGACAGCGCCGGCTGCGGGAAAAATAAGCGATTCTGTGCAAAATGCCGTTTACAAGGGCGGAAAAAGTTGCTATACTAATCTCCGGTATTTGGACGGCGGATAAAAAGCAGATTTTTCCGATATGTCATCCCCGCTCCGCCGCAAAATTGGGAGGTAAAAAATTATGAACATGTTAAAAGGCGCCTGCATCATCGGCCAGTCCGGCGGCCCCACGTCCGTCATCAACGCCAGCGCCTACGGCGTCATCCGCACCGCGCTGGACAGCGAGTGCATCACCAAGGTCTACGGCGCCGAGCACGGTATCAAGGGCGTTCTCAATGACCGCCTCTTCGACATGGGCCAGGAGGACGCCGCGGAGCTGGAGAATCTGCTGTACACTCCCTCCTCCGCCCTGGGCTCCTGCCGCTACAAGATGAAGGACCCGGCGGTGGACGACACCGACTACAAGCGCATCCTGGAGATCTTCAAGAAGTACGACGTCCGCTATTTCTTCTACAACGGCGG
>CANRHK010000201.1 GCA_947630395.1 uncultured Oscillospiraceae bacterium | reverse complement strand
CCTCCAGCTTCTCGCTGCCGCCCATGGTGACCCAGGCGCACTCGGGGGCAAAGCCCTCCACGTGGTCCTTCTCTTTCTGGAGCAGGCTCTCGGGAATCAGCAGCGGCATGGCCACATTAGTGTGGCCCGTGGCCTTGAAGCGGGTGTCCATCTCCTTCTGGATGTTCTCCCAGATGGCGTAGCCGTAGGGACGGAGAATAAACATCCCCTTCACGCTGGTATAGCCAATGAGGTCTGCCCTGGTACACACGTCGGTGTACCACTGGGCAAAATCCTTCTCCATGTCGGTGATCGCGGTCACCTGCTTGTTCTTGTCCTGTGCCATAGCTGTGTCTCCTGTTTTCCCTGTTTTTACATCAAAAAGGAACCATTGCCTGAGTGATTATTGTATATCCTTCCGCCGGAATTGTCAAGGGGCTGACCGGCCATTCGGTCATTCGCACGGCGTCCCGGCACGGGCGGGTGTCCCTCAAAACAGCTTCAGCTGCTGGGCGGGCCGCTCCTTCCTCCGGACTTCCTCCCGGCGCACCTCCCCCGGCAGATCCGCCAGGAAGGGGGAGGGCTCCCCGGCCCAGGTGAGCACCAGCTCCTCCCTGGCCCGGGTCATGCCCACGTAGAGCAGCCGCCGCTCCTCCTCGCGGTCACTTCCCTGGCTCTCCGACGGCAGGATCCCGGCGTTGAGGCCCGCGACGAACACCGCCGGGAACTCCAAACCCTTGGCCGCGTGGAGGGTCATAAGCCGCACCGCGCCGGACTCCCAGCCCCGGCCCGCCGCCCGGCGGAGATCCGCCTCCCGATCGGAGGCAACGGCGTTCCAGAGGGACTCCGCCGTGGGGTGGAACACCGCCGTGTTCCGCAGCCGGTCCAGGGCCGGGGAGATGCCATAGCGCTCCTCCCAGCGCTCCACCAGCTTCCAGGGGCTCTCCGCCATCAGCGGCAGCCACTCCTCCGCCCGGTCCAGCCAAGCCTCCAAAGGGCCGCGGCCCCGGACAACGGCCCGGAGGGCGTCCGAATCCAGGACGGTCAGTTTTTCGCAGGCGTTTTGGGCCTTTGCAATCAAATCGGCGGGGCAGTCCCACAGAAGCCGCAGGGCGGTCTCCAAGGCGGCGAGATCGTCCGGCCGCGCCAGATGCCGCCAGAAGGCCAGCAGGCCCCGCACGCCGCCATCCTCCAGCAGCTCCCCCCGGCCGCTGACCACACAGGGGATGTCCAGCCGCCGGAGGGCTCGCTCCACCCGGTCCAGCTGGTAGTGGTTCCGGCAGAGCACCGCGATGTCGGAGAAGGCCCTGGCCGGACGTTCCTGGTTCAGCCGCTGGGCCTCCAGCATGTCCACGCCGCCAGTCATACGGATAATCTCTTGTGCGATGAAGTCCGCCTCGGCGGCGGCGTCCTCCCCGTGGATGAGCCGCACCGGCGCGCCGCCGGGCCGCTGGGGCCGGAGGCTGCGGGGACCGCCGGGGTTCCTCTCAATGACGGGCAGGGCCGCGCGAAGGATCTCCGGCGAGGATCGGTAGTTGTCCGTCAGGCGCAGGGTCCGCACGCCGGGCCGGTCCTCCGCCAGCCGCCGGAAGCAGCTGCTCACCGCGCCCCGGAAGCCGTAGATGGACTGGTCCGGGTCCCCGATGACAAAGAGGCTGCGGCCCTTCTCGCTCCACCGGAGGGTCAGCCGGTACTGGGCGTCGTTCACGTCCTGGAACTCGTCCACCAGCAGGTGAGTGAAGCACCGGCGGCCCGCCGTATCCACCTCCAGCGCCCGGGCGAGGATGTCGTCAAAGTCCAGGGCGCCCAGGTCCTCCACCCGGCGGCAGTAGGCGGCGAAAAGCGCTTCTTCGAGGCCGGCGTTCTCCAGGGACGCGCCGTTTTTCACCCGGGATACCGCCCGGATCAGGCGGCGGGGGGGCATGCGGCTGCCCTGGGATCGCAGCACCTCCGCCGCCAGCTCCAGCGCCTCGCCCTGGCCCAGGAGGCGCACCTCCCCCAGCAGATCCAGGCACAGGGCGTGGAAGGTGCCGATGGTCATGGCCGCCACCGCCCGCTTGCCGCCCAGGCGCTTCTCCAGCCGGGCGCGCAGCTCCCCGGCGGCTTGGTTCGTGAAGGTGACGGCGGTGATCTCGGCGGCTTTCGCGCCCCGCTCCTCCATCAGGTAGGCGATGCGCTCCACCAGCGTCCCCGTTTTGCCGGTGCCGGGACCGGCCACCACCGCCACTGCGGCGTCCGCTGCCGTGACGGCCTCCCGCTGGGCGTCGTTGAGGGTTACAGCGGCGGAGGGTTCCTCTGCCGCCGCTGCCTTGCCCGCCCGCTTCAGAGCCCGCTTCCTGGCAGGGGCCTTTTTCGCCGGGGCGGCCCCGCCAAAGAGGGAGATCTGCCCGCTGAGCCGCTGGATCTCCCCCGGAGTCAGCAGGGAGATAACGCCGTACTGGCCGTCAAAGCCCGCACGGCGGTCCACCTCGCCGGCCCGGAGGCGGCGGATGCCCTCCGCCACACAGGGTCCGGCGGCGCGTTGGATATCCTCGATGGGCAGCTCCCGCAGAATGGAAAACTCCGGCCCCAGCTCCCGCAGCAGCCGCTCGTAGAGCTCCATGGTCTTCTTCCCCGCGGCGGAGGTGCCGGTGGAGGCCGCGATCACCTCCGGCAGGGGCACCAGGCTCTCGAAGGGCTTGGCCCCCTGGGGCCGGAAGCCCTCAGGCCTGTCCGCCAGCTCCTCCACCCGGTGCTCCACGCCGATGGTCAGCTTTTTCCCGCACACAGGGCAGAGGCCGTGACGCTCCTCCGTCTCCGCCGGGTTGAGGCACACGCCGCAGTTCCGGTGACCGTCCAGGTGGTACTTCCCCTCCTCTGGGAAGAACTCCACGGTGCCCAGAAATCCCTCCCCGGTGCGGATGGCCCGGACCAGATCGCCGTAGCCCTTGCCGGTGTCCAGCAGATCCGCCTCCCGGCCCAGCTTGGCCGGGGAGTGGGCGTCAGAGTGGGACACCAGCGTCAGGCCGTCCAGGCCGGATACCCGCCAGTTCATAGGCGGGTCGGAGGAGAGGCCCGTCTCCACGGCGTGGATGTGGCCCGTCAGGTCCCCGAAGCACTCGGCCAAGCTGTTGAAGCCGGAAAACGCCCCGAACACGGAGAAGTGGGGTGTCCAGATGTGGGCGGGGATGAACTCCGCGTCCGGGCAGGCATCCAGGGTCAGCTCCAGCAGATCCCGGCAGTCCAGGCCCAGAATGGGCCGGCCGTCAGAGCGGATGTTGCCCACCGCCTCCAGCCGGGCGGACACCTCGCCGGCGGCCTCCAGGCTGGGCAGGAGGATGAGGCTATGGACCTTACGGGTCCTGCCATCCTTCTTGTAGATGGAGCTGATCTCCCCGGTGAGAACAAACCGGGGCGTCTCCCCCGCCCCCTCCCAGGGCATCCGTTGGTCCTCTTTCAGCGTATAGGTCCCGTCGCCCATGGGGACAAGCATCTCCCGCAGCTCGGCACGCCAGGCGGGGTGGGTAAAGTCCCCGGTGCCGATAAGGCCGATGCCCTTCCGCCGGGCCCACCAATCCAGGTGGGCGACGTCCAACTCCTTGCTGGTGGCCCGGGAGAAGCGGGAGTGGATGTGCAAATCGGCGATGTACATGGCGTGTCCTCCTTGCTGAAAAGCGGCAGCCCCGGATAGAGCCGCCGCTGAATTTGTCTGGTGATTAAATGTGGCGCAGCGCCGCCTCCAGGGCGGTCTTCTGGGTGGTGCCCTCGTCCTTCATCTTGATGACGCGGGCGGGGCAGCCCGCCACCACGGCGTTTTCCGGCACATCCTCAATGACCACGGCCCCGGCGGCCACCACGGCCCCCTTGCCCACGTGGACGCCCTCGATGACCACGGCGTTGGCCCCCACCAGGACATTGTCCTCGATAATGACCGGGGTGGCGCTGGCGGGCTCGATGACCCCGGCCAGGACCGCGCCTGCGCCGATGTGGCAGTTTTTGCCCACCGTGGCCCGGCCGCCCAGAATCGCTCCCATGTCAATCATAGTGCCCGCGCCGATGACAGCGCCGATGTTGATGACCGCGCCCATCATAATGACCGCGCTCTCGCCGATCTCCACCTGCTCCCGGATAATGGCGCCGGGCTCGATGCGGGCGTTGACGCCCTTCAGATCCAGCAGGGGGATGGCGCTGTTACGCCGGTCGTTCTCAATGACGAGATCCTTGATGTTCCCGGCGTTTGCCTCCAGAATGGGGGCCAGGTCCTTCCACTCGCCGAAGACCACCTTGCTGCTGCCGTCACCGAAGACGGTGGAGTCGCCGTAGTCGATGGGGGCGCGCTCGTTGACGTAGACCTTCACCGGGGTCTTCTTCTCGGCGGCACCAATATAGGCGATAATCTCCTGTGCGTTC
>CANRHK010000200.1 GCA_947630395.1 uncultured Oscillospiraceae bacterium | reverse complement strand
AAGTCCAGCGGCTACCGCATCGGGCCCTTTGAGATTGAGAGCGTCATCATGGAGCTGCCCTACGTGCTGGAGTGCGGCGTGTCCGCCGAGCCGGACGAGATCCGGGGCCAGGTGGTCAAGGCCAGCATCGTCCTGGTAAAGGGCAAGGAGGGCACCGAGGAGCTGAAGAAGGAGATTCAGGACTACGTGAAGAAGCACACCGCCCCCTACAAGTATCCCCGCATCGTGGTCTTCAAGGACGAGCTGCCCAAGACCATCAGCGGCAAGATCCAGCGGAATAAACTCTAACTTACTTTTTCTTGAAAGAAAAAGTAAGCAAAAAGAACTTTTGCTCTCGCTCTTCGGTTGCTGCGCGTCCGGGAAGGCCGCACGGTAACGAAGGCGCATTCGTCCCCCGCCGCCGCGAGGCGGCGGGGGCGGGAGAGGGCCAACGGCCTTTTCTCTGATGAAAAGAAATTCCCCCTTGACTTTGATACTGTGATATGGTAAAGTAGGTACCGCAATTGAATAGCGCGAAAAACTGTGACGGAGAGGGCCCCGGGGAGGTCTTTCAGAGAGCCGGCGTTTGGTGTGAGCCGGTAAGACAGAGCCGGATGCTTGTAGCTCCCGAGTTGGAGGGAAGAAACCGCGAGAGCGGGAGTAGAACCCTCCCGTGACGGCCGCGTCAGGGCCCAGGGCTTGCTGGAGCCCGATGAGCGGCGTCCCTCGGGGCGCAATTTGAGTGGTACCGCGGGTATTTGTATACTCGTCTCAAAGATTACCGTATCTTTGGGGCGAGTTTTTTTGTGCGGAAGCACAGAAAAAAGTGATTTTGGCGGAGGGGACGCCCCGCATGCGCAAAACGTTCGCTCCAAAGCGTCGAAAACAAGGAGGAAAGCACTATGAAACAGCAAGCCGCCGCCGGTTTGGATCTGAAGCTCCAGGAGATGGCCGGGCGCATCCAGGAACTGCGCAAGATCATGGGCCTCTCGGAGGAGAACATGGCCCAGCTCACCGACGTGTCCGTGGAGGAGTACATCCGCTGCGAGACCGGCGAGAGCGATCTGAACTTCGCCTTCATCTACCGTTGCGCCCAGGCCTTCGGCGTGGACGTGACGGATATCATCGAGGGCAGCAGCCCCCGGCTTCGCAACTACACTCTGACCCGGGCCGGGGAGGGCCAGCACGTGGAGCACGCCCACGGCATGACCTACTACAATATGGCCGCCCGGTTCATGAACCGCGTGGCCGAGCCCCTGTACGTGGTGGCGGAGTACAGCGACGAGGCCCAGCTGCGGCCCATCGACTGCACCAGCCACGAGGGCCAGGAGTGCGATATTGTCCTCTCCGGCCATTTGAAGGTCCAGGTGGGCGAGCACATTGAGATCCTGAACCCCGGCGATATCATCTACTACAACTCCACCGCCAATCACGGCATGATCGCCACCGGCGGTGCGGACTGCGTCTTCTACGCCATTGTCCTCAACGGCCCGGAGGAGGAGCTGTCCGCCCCTATCCAGACCCCCAAGCCCGCCCCCAAGAAGGTGGAGAGCGAGAAGCGGGAGCCCATGATCTGGGAGAAGTTCATCTCCGTGGAGGAGGGCGAGGACGGCTCTCTCAAGCACATCGAGTTCAAGAACGCCGGCAAGTTCAACTTCGCTTTCGACGTGGTGGACGGCCTGGCCCGGCGGAAGCCCGACAAGCTGGCCATGCTCCACGTGGACCGGGACAAGGTGGAGCGCTACTTCACCTTCTCCGACATGAGCCGCTACTCCAGCCGTGCGGCCAACTACTTCCAGTCCCTGGGCATCAAGCGGGGCGATAGAGTCCTGCTGATCCTCAAGCGGCACTACCAGTTCTGGTTCGCCATCCTGGGCCTCCACAAGCTGGGCGCCGTGGCGCTGCTGGCCTCCAACCAGATGCTGGAGCACGACCTGGAGTACCGCTATGAGGCGGCGGGCATCAGCGCCGTCATCTGCACCTCCAACGGCGAGGTGTCCCGGCACGCCGAGGCCGCGGCGGCCAAGTTCCCCGGCATGATCAAGATCATGGTGGACGGCTGCCGGGAGGGCTGGCACGACTTTGACAACGAGTTCCGGCTCTACAGCGACGAGTTCATCCGCACCAAGGACGCCCCCTGCGGCGAGGATCTGATGCTGATGTTCTTCACCTCCGGCACCACCGGCTTCCCCAAGGCGGCGGTCCAGTGCTACAAGTACCCCCTGGGCCACTTCGTCACCGCCAAGTACTGGCACTGCGTGAACCCGGACGGCCTGCACCTGACTATCAGCGACACCGGCTGGGCCAAGTCCATGTGGGGCAAGCTGTACGGCCAGTGGCTCAACGAGGCGGCGGTGTTTGTCTACGACTTCGACCGCTTCCACGCCGCCGACATTCTGCCCATGTTCGCCAAGTACCACATCACTACTTTCTGCGCCCCGCCCACCATGTACCGGATGCTGATCAAAGAGGATATCAGCCAGTACGATCTGAGCTCCATCGAGCACGCCACCATCGCCGGCGAGGCGCTGAACCCCGAGGTCTTCTACCAGTTCCAGAAGGCCACGGGCCTGAGCCTCATGGAGGGCTTCGGCCAGAGCGAGACCACGGTCATGATTGGAAACCTCGTCGGCATGAGCCCCAAGGTGGGCTCCATGGGAAAGCCGGTGCCCTTCTACCCGGTGGACCTGGTGGACGCGGGCGGCAACAGCGTCCCCGACGGCCAGGTGGGCGAGATCGTCATCCGGGCGGAGCGGGAGGATATCTGCGGCCTCTTCCGCGGATACTACCGAAACAAGGAGGCTACGAGCGCCGCCTGGCACGACGGCCTCTACCACACCGGCGACACGGCGTGGCGGGACGAGGACGGTTACTACTGGTATGTGGGCCGGGTGGACGACCTCATCAAGTCCAGCGGCTACCGCATCGGGCCCTTCGAGATCGAGAGCGTCATCATGGAGCTGCCCTACGTGCTGGAGTGCGGCGTCTCCGCCGCTCCCGACCCCATCCGGGGCCAGGTTGTCAAGGCCAGCATCGTCCTTGTCAAGGGCAAGGAGGGCACCGAGGAGCTCAAGAAGGAGATCCAGGACTACGTCAAGAAGCACACCGCGCCCTACAAGTACCCCCGCATTGTGGTCTTCCGGGACGAGCTGCCCAAGACCACCAGCGGCAAGATTCAGAGAAACAAGCTCTGATGGCCGCGCCGGACCGGTATGTTTCACGTGAAACATATGTTCTAAATTTTACTCTGAACACCAAGGTGGTTGTATGGAGCACAAGCGCGTTACCCTTTTTGCGGGCCACTACGGCTCGGGCAAGACCAACATCGCGGTGAACTACGCCCTGTATCTGGCGCGGCGGGGAAAAAAGGTGGCCATCGCGGATCTGGACATTGTGAACCCCTATTTCCGCACCAAGGACAGCGCCCGGGAGCTGGAGGAGGCGGGGGTGGATCTCATCTCCCCCCAGTTCGCCAACTCCAACGTGGACCTGCCGGCCCTGCCGGCGGAGGCCTACCGGCTGGTGGAGGACAGGAGCCTCTACGCGGTGATGGATATCGGCGGCGACGACCGGGGGGCCTACGCCCTGGGGCGGTACGCGCCGTATATCCTGGAGGAGGGAAATTTTCAGATGGCCTTTGTGGCCAATCCCTACCGGCCTCTTACCAGGAGGCCGGAGGAGGCGCTGGAGGTCATGCGGGAGATTGAGGCCGCGGGCGGCCTGCCCTTCACGGCCATTGTGAACAACGCCAATCTGGCCCACGAGACCACCGCCAAGGCGGTGCTGGACAGCATCCCCTATATGGAGGAGCTGTCCCGGCTCAGCGGGCTGCCGGTTTGGATGACCTCCGCCGAGGCCACGGTGGCGGAGGAACTGTCCGGGAGGGTCCCGGATCTCCTGCCCATGGTTTTGCAGGCGAAGTATTTTGACCTTCCCGAGCAGAAGCGGGCGCCGAAACCCAGGCCTATCTTTGGATAGTCTCATGCGGTGGGGCTTCCAGCCCCTCCGGCCCTGATTCTTTTATCAGTGCGTACTCACCCTGGGGCCACTTTTTGCCGCCAAAAAGTGGCCGGAAAAACCGCTAAAGGGGCTTCGCCCCTTTAGAAACCCCAATTTGATTTTTATTTTTGCGCTCACCCTGCGGTCTGCCCTGTCTAAACCGGACCTGATTCCGTGTATGAGGCGAAGCGGCTGTTTTAGGATGCTCGTTCGGAAGGTCCTTCTGCCGCGCCCAGTCGGCCGCTGTGCGGCCGGCCTTCGGATTGGTCCCTCAATATTTTTGACCAACTGCGTCCTGGCGCTCCGTTCTACTCCGCGCGGGATGGATTTCCGTTGACAGCGAATAGATTCATCTGCCCCTCGCGGAGTAGAACGGAGCGACGGAGTGCAGTACGCACAAACAAAGC
>CANRHK010000199.1 GCA_947630395.1 uncultured Oscillospiraceae bacterium | reverse complement strand
AACTTCAGCTGGCCCACAGTGGGGGACACGGCGGCGTCGAACTGCATCTCGCCGTCAATGGCGAACTCGGGGGCCAGTTCTTGGGCGATCTTGGTGGCGGCGGCGCTGAGGGGCACCGTGGCGCCCTTGCCGGATCCCTTGGTGGAGAAGCTTAGCACGGCCACCTTGGGCTCGATGCCGAAGAACTGGGCGGTGCGGGCGGACTCCACGGCCACCTCGGCCAGCTTCTGGGCGCCGGACAGGGTGACGTTGCCCTCCTTGTCCACGCTGTCCTCATAGCTCAGGTTGATGGCGCAGTCGCCCATGCACAGCAGCCGCAGGGCCTCGTCGCCGGTGTCCCGCTTCAGGATAAAAGCGGAGGACACCAGGTGTGCGCCGGGCTTAGTCTTGATGAGCTGGAGCGCGGGACGGACGGTGTCGGCGGTGGAGTAGGTGGCGCCGCCCAGCAGGGCGTCGGCCTTGCCCATCTTCACCAGCATGGTGCCGAAGTAGTTCCCCTTCTGGAGAGCCTTGCGGCAGTCCTCCTCGCTCATCTTGCCCTTGCGGAGGGCCACCATGGTGCTGACCATCTCGTCCATGCCCTCATAAGTGGCGGGGTCGATGATCTCAGCGCCGGAAATATCGAAGCCGTTCTTCTCCGCGGCGGCCTTGACATCCTCCACGTTGCCCACCAGAATGACACCCATCAGGTCCTCCTTCATCAGGCGCTCAGCGGCCTCCTGGATGCGGGCGTCGGGGCCCTCGGTGAACACGATGGTGCGGCGGTTTTCCTTCAGATTCTTCAAAAGCGCGGTAAACATAGTGTACGTTCCTCCGTTTTTTGTAGTAATCGGCGTCCGGTCCCCAGGGGCCGGTTCCATCGCCCCACATTATACACCCAAAGCGTTCCGGGCTCAACGATAAATTTTAAAAACCAGGGAAATTTTCCGGGGGGAGGTGCGAAAATTGACAAATCCTTGACAAACTGCCGCCGCGCGGGTATACTGAAACCGATATTCCATTTAGAATCTGTATTCATAGGCGGAACATGCCGGATGGGCGAGGGATTTTTCCGCCAGACAAGGCGATTTGACGCCGCCATACTGGAGGTATGGCAAGGAAAATCAACGCGGCATGGCGGAAAAAGACCCGCCCAGGCGGCGTGGGACGCCTGTGAATACAGATTCTTAGAGCCGAAATCCTGTCACAGAGGAGGAACGCGCCTGTGTTCAACATCACCTTCCGCTTTGAGAGCGGCGAGACCGTGGAGATCTCCGCCATCGCCGGGGAGAAGCTCCTGGATGTGGCCCGCAAGGCCAACGTGGCCATCGACGCCCCCTGCTCCGGCAACGGCGTGTGCGGCAAGTGCCGGGTCCGTCTGGTGGCCGGCTACCTGGACGCCCCCATCAACCGCCACATCTCCCAGGAGGAGTACGACGCCGGGTGGCGGCTGGCCTGCATGGCCCAGATCAGCGGCGACGCGGAGATCGAGGTCCCCGATATTGCCTCCGCCTACCGCAGCCGCATGAAAATGGCCGACCTCAGCTCCCCGGAGGAGATCGCCATCTTTGAGGACCTGCGCCAAAAACTGTCCGACGCCGGGATGAACTTCCGCAGCGACCTCAGCTTCCTGCGCCTGGAGCTGGACAAACCCAGCCTGGAGGACACCATGCCCGACAACGAGCGGTTGCTGCGGGCTATGGAGGATGCCACCGGCGTGCCCATGCAGGCCATTATGATTCCCTATTCCACGCTGAAAAACCTGAGCCTCACTTTGCGGGAGAGCAACTGGAAGGTCAAGTGCGTTATCTCCCGGGACAACGACCGCATTTTGGTGCGGGACGTGCTGCCTGGGGACAACACCGACCCCATGGTGGGCTTTGCCTTGGATCTGGGCACCACCTCCCTGGCGGGGGTACTGGTGGATTTGCAGACCGGGAAGATCTTGGCTAAGGCCAGCGGCGGCAACGGCCAGATCCGCTACGGCGCGGACGTCATCAACCGTATTGTGGAGTCCGGCAAGCCCGGCGGCCGCAAGCGCCTCCAGGACGCGGTCATCAAGGAGTCCATCATCCCCATGCTGGCCCAGATGTACCGCACCTCCGGCGTGAACCCCCGGCGGATCTACCGGATGGTGGTGGCGGGCAACACCACCATGAACCACCTGCTGCTGGGCCTCCACGCGGACCCCGTGCGGATGGAGCCCTTTGTGCCCTCCTTCTTCCGGACCGACTATCTGTATGTGCGGGATATCGATCTGAAGATGAATCCTCAGGCGGAACTGATGATCTCCCCCAACATCGGCAGCTATGTGGGCGGCGATATCACCGCCGGGGCTCTGGTGTCGATGATTTGGAACAGTCCTGAAATGAGCCTGTTTATTGATTTGGGCACCAACGGGGAGCTGGTGTTCGGAAACAACGAGTTTCTTATGAGTTGCGCCTGCTCCGCCGGGCCCGCGTTCGAGGGCGGCGACATCAGCTGCGGCATGCGGGCCACCGACGGTGCCATTGAGGCCTGCACCATCGACAAGGAGACCATGGAGCCCACTATGACTGTTGTGGGCGGCGTGGCCCCGGCGGGTATCTGCGGCAGCGGCATCATTGACATCATCGCAGAGCTGTTCCGCTGCGGCATCATCAACGGCAAGGGCAAGTTCGTCCGGGAGGGGCCCCGGGTGTTACACGACCAGCACGGTATGGGAGCCTTTGTGCTGGCCTGGCAGAAGGACACCGGCGGCGTCAAGGACGTGGTCATCAACGAGGTGGACATTGACAACTTCATCCGGGCCAAGGGCGCTATCTTCTCCGCTACCCAGACTATGCTGCACTCCTTGGGCTTCGACGCCTCCGTCATTGAGCGGGTATATGTGGCCGGAGGCATCGGCAGCGGCATCAACATGAAAAACGCCGTCACCATCGGCATGTTCCCGGATATCCCGCTGGAGGAGTTCCACTACATCGGCAACTCCTCCCAGGCCGGGGCCTACGCTATGCTGCTGAGCAGCGAGGCCAGGGAGAAGGTGATGGAGCTGGCCACCTCTATGACGTATTTGGAGCTCTCCAACGAGCCGGGGTACATGGACCAGTTTGTGGCGGCCTGCTTCCTGCCCCACACCGACGCCAGCCTGTTCCCCAGCGTGGATATCTGATTGGCGGAGGATTTTCCACCGGCCTCCCTTGCATTCGCGGAAAAAGTGTGGCATAATAGGGGCCGAATCAAACAGGACCGGAAAGACCGGCAGGAAGGGGTACATACATGAGCTTTTTTGATGAACTGACCCAGAAGGCCAAGAACGCCGCCGCCACCGCCTCGGAGAAGGCCAGGGACATGGCCGACAGCGCCAAGATCTCCGCCGCCATTATCTCGGAGAAGCGGGATCTGGACAAGGACTACCGGACCATCGGCCAGTGGTATCTGAGCCAGTGCGGGGACGAGGTTCCCGAGGCCATCGCCGACGTGGTGGCCGCCGCCAAGGCGTCCCAGGAGAAGATCGCCTCCCTCCAGGCCAGCCGGGAGGCTGCCGAGACCGAGAAGGGCCAGGAGGAGAGCGGGGAGCCCCAGGAGGAGGAAGGTAAGGTCTGCCCCGTGTGCGGCAAGATCAGTAACACCAAGTTCTGCCCCCACTGCGGCGCGCCCATGGGCGAATAAAAGCCCGAAAACCTGGGCGCAACCGCTGGTTGCGCAATTTCCAAGCGCCGGTTGATGGACAACGCTCCCCCTTTCTGCTATCATGGCGGTACCATGAAGCAAAAAGGGGGAGATATTTTTTATGAGTCTGGGAACCAATCTCAGCCGCCTGCGGGCGCAGAGCGGCATGAGCCAGGATGCCCTGGCGGAACAGGTGGGGGTGTCCCGGCAGTCGGTCAGCAAGTGGGAGACCGACGCGTCGGTGCCGGAGCTGGAGAAACTGGTACGTCTGGCGGAGATTTTTGGCGTCAGCCTGGACGAGCTGGTGCGGGATATCCCGCCGGAGGCGGAGAAGGTCCCGGAGGCGGCGCCGGCCCCGCCGGCCCAAAACGCGGAGGCTTCCCCTCACCGAAAAACCGTGGGCGTGATTCTGCTGTGTATGGGGGGACTGGTGTTCCTGCTGCTTACGGTGCTGGGCGGCATATTGACGGGACTGCTGTACGCTGTGCCGT
The DNA here is from genome assembly GCA_947630395.1 of uncultured Oscillospiraceae bacterium. GTDB lineage: Bacteria > Bacillota > Clostridia > Oscillospirales > Oscillospiraceae > Pelethomonas. Next base: position 303 of record CANRHK010000199.1, on the reverse strand, counting down.
TTGCCGCCTGCGGCATTATCTGTCTGGCGTGCCGGAGGCGGACCGGGCTGTGGTGCGGCTGGGCGGTGTACGCATGGGTGAACGCCTATCTGGAGCTGTTCTCCGGCGCAAACACGTCCCTGGTCTTCACCTCCCTGCGGTACCCCGGGCTGTACCGCGAGAGACCGGGGCAGATGCTCTTCGCCTGGCTGGAGCTGGCGGCGCTGGCGGCGATCACAGTGGGCACCGTGTGGTCCTTCCGGAGGTGGCGGCTGCCCCGAAACCGGCGGACGGCGCTGTGGCTGGCGGCCGGCTGGTTCGTGC
>CANRHK010000198.1 GCA_947630395.1 uncultured Oscillospiraceae bacterium | reverse complement strand
CCGTTATGACCACTTCGATACACCTCCATATTCAATTTTCAAGCCGGAGCGTACCGAAAAATGTGATTTCGAGTCAGGGTCGTTATGACCACTTTGATACCGCTGCATATCTTCCGCCCGTCAGGATTCCGCATATCATATTCATTATACCACAACCCGTCCCGTTTCGCAAGCCATTTTCGCTTTTCCGCGCCAACTTATTGGACGTGCGGCGAACCGCGCCCCGGCAGTTTTGCCGGGGCGCGGCGGCAGCCGTCACTCCACGGTCACGGATTTCGCCAGATTTCTGGGCTTGTCGATGTCGCAGCCCCGCATGAGAGCCACGTAGTAGGCAAACAGCTGGAGCGGTGCCACCCCCAGGGAGGGCAGCAGCAGCGGGTGGGTGGACGGGATGGTCATGACGCCGTTGGCGATCTTCTCCATGTCCGCTCGCCGGTCCCCGGTGGTGAGGGCCAGCACATCGGCGCCCCGGCTTTTCACCTCCACCACGTTGCTCATAGCCTTGTCAAAGAGTTTTTCATAGGTGCCCAGGGCGATCACCAGGGTACCCTCCTCAATGAGACTGATGGTGCCGTGCTTCAGCTCGCCGGAGGCGTAGGCCTCGGAGTGGATATAGCTGATCTCCTTCAGCTTCAAAGAACCCTCCAGTCCCAGGGCGTAGTCCACGTTCCGTCCAATGAAGAAGATGGAGTTGTGGTTGAAGTACTGGCTGGCAAGATACTGGATGCCGTCGCGCTGCTCCAGGACCTTCTCCAGCTTCTCCGGCAGGGCCAGCAGCTCCGCGGCCGCCTCCGCCCGCTCCCGGCCGCTGACGGTGCCCAGCACCCGGCCCATATACAGCCCCAGCAGGACCAGCACCGCCAGCTGGGTGGAGTAGCCCTTGGTGGTAGCCACGGCGATCTCCGGGCCGGCCCAGGTGTAGAGGACCTCGTCGCTCTCCCGGGCGATGGAGGAGCCCACCACATTGACGATGGACAGCACCTTGGCCCCCAGCCGCCGGGCCTCCCGCAGGGCGGCCATGGAGTCCAGCGTCTCACCGGACTGACTGATGACCACCACCAGGGTCCCGCCGTCCACAATGGGATCCATATACCGGAACTCGGAGGCCAGGGACACCTCCACCGGCAGGCGCAGCAGCCGCTCCAGATTGTATTTCCCCACCACGCCCGCGTGGTAGGCGGAGCCGCAGGCCACGATATAGATCTTTTTCAGTCCCCGGATATAGTCGTCCGTCAGGGAGAAGTTCTCAAAGTACACCTCGCCCTCCCGGATGCGGGGAAAAATGGCGTGGCGCAGGGCCTCGGGCTGCTCCATGATCTCCTTGAACATGAAGTGCTCATAGCCGCCCTTCTCCGCCGCCCCGATCTCCCAGTCCACGTGGGCGATCTCCTTCTCAATGGGCTGCATGAAGGTGTTGTAGCACTGGATGCCGTCCCTGGTCAGCACCGCCGCCTCGCCGTCGTCCATGTAGGTCACCTCGCGGGTGTAGCGGATGATGGCGGTCACGTCGCTGGCCAAAAACATGCCGTCCTGGCCGTAGCCCAGAATCAAAGGGCTGTCCTTGCGGACGGCGATGATCCGATCCGGCTCGTCGGCGCTGATGATGCCCAGGGCGTAGGCGCCCTCAATGCGCCGCAGGCAGCGGCCCACGGCCTCCAGCAGGCCCACCCCGCCGGTGTCCACAAAGTACTCCACCAGCTGGGCCACTACCTCGGTGTCGGTCTCCGAGACGAAGCTGACCCCCTCCCCCTGGAGAAACGCCTTCAGCTCGGCGTAGTTCTCGATGATGCCGTTGTGCACCACGGCGATCTTGCCGCTGCGGCTGACCTGGGGGTGGGAATTCACGTCCGAGGGCGCGCCGTGGGTGGCCCACCGGGTGTGGCCCACGCCCACGGTGCCGGGCACCGCCGCGCCCGCGTCCAGCATGTCGCTGAGGACCTGGAGCCGGCCCTTGGCCTTATGGACGGAGAGCTTTTTCGCCCCCCCGTCGTACACCGCCACGCCGGCGGAGTCGTAGCCCCGGTACTCCAGCTTGCCCAGTCCGTCCAACAAAATGGGGGCCGCCTGGCTGCGGCCCACGTATCCGACAATACCACACATATTTTATAGTTATCCTCCTGATTGGAAATGGAAATCCCGCTGTTCCGCGGGACCTTCGTAAGAGGACAAACGCGCAGCCATTTGTCGTCGTTCCCCGGTCACAGCCCCTTTGTTCCGCGGTCGCCCGCGTATTTGCCGGCTGTGTGCGCGCCCGGAGCGGCACGGAGGGGCATCCGCCGAAACCTTCGATTCTCCCCTCACCTCGTTGTCTGCCGCCGCCGTGGGGCGGGACAGAACTGGCGCTTATGACAGGTTTTGTCCCTGTAAGCCTCCTTTCCTCTGCGCTGTGGGACAGTATATCATATTCTATGCCCCACCGCAAGGAAAAGTTTTCCCCCGGGGAATGATTCCGCCCCGCCCGGTCCATACTGGTAGGGAAAGGATGTGGAACCATGACCACCGCGTTTATCCGCACTGTGATACTGTACTTTCTTCTGATGATCGGCCTCAGGCTGCTTGGCAAACGGCAGATCGGGGAGCTGGAGCCCAGCGAGCTGGTGCTGACCCTCATCATCTCCGATCTGGCGGCGGTGCCCATGCAGGACTACGGCATTCCCCTGCTCAACGGCGTCCTGCCCATTGTGACGCTGCTGTGCATCTCTCTGATTCTCAGCTTTCTCAACCTCAAGTCCATCCGCTTCCGCAAGCTCCTCTGCGGCAGTCCCACCCTCATCATCCGGGACGGCAAGATCCTCCAGCGGAACATGGCCCGGAACCGCTTCACAGTGGACGAGCTCTATGAGCAGCTGCGCTCCCAGGGCTACAGCGACGTCACCTCCGTGAAGTACGCCATTCTGGAGACCAGCGGCCAGGTCTCCATCCTGCCCTACACCAAGGACAGCCCCATCACCCCCCAGGTGGTGGAGCTCCAGGTGCCCGACGATGTGACCTTGCCCATTCTCCTCATCAACGACGGCCGCGTCATGTCCGACAATCTGCAATCCAGCGGCTACGACAGGAACTGGCTGGACAAGCAGCTGAAAAGCCGCCGCCTCACCTCCCCCCGGCAGGTGTTCTTCATGACCGTGGACGAGGCGGGGACGGTGGTCTGCGTGGCAAAGGAGGGTGCGGCATGAAATCTCTGGCGATTCCCGGGTTGGTGCTGGCGGGTATGATTGCCTTCTCCCTGTGGTGCGGGGCCTACACCCAGGAGCGGACGGAGGCGTGGATCACGGCCGTGGACGCCAGCGACACCGCCGCCTGGCGGGAGGACTGGCGGGAGGCGGATCTGCGCCTGCGGCAGGCCTACGAGGACTGGCAGAAGGAGCAGACCTTCCTCCACACCATTCTCTCCCACGACGAGCTGGAGGCGGCGGAGTCTCTCTTTGTGGGGGCCCTCGCGGCCTGCCGGGGGGCGGACGCCCCCGACTTCCACACCTTGGCCGCACAGCTGAAGGCCGCCCTGGAGCACTTGGGGGCGGACCAGTCCGCCAGCATCAAAAATATTCTTTAGCCCGTCTATGAAAAATTGGGGAAATCGTGAGAACACCCCCGGTTTTCATTCCCCCATTTGTGAAAAATTTATGGATTGTGCCGGAATTCTACAGGGAAAGCAAACTTCCTCTTGCTTTTTGGGATAATGTGGGATAGAATAAAATGCGAGCCATAAGTGCTGACTTATATTGTCCATATGAAGGAGGAAACCTGTTATGGAAAACTATGGACTGGAGGCCCTGGGCATCACCGGGGTCACGGAAGTTGTCCGCAACCCCTCTTACGAGTATCTTTTCGAGGCGGAGATGGACCCCACGCTGGAGGGCTTTGACAAGGGGCAGATGACCGAGCTGGGCGCCGTCAACGTGATGACCGGCATCTACACCGGCCGTTCCCCCAAGGACAAGTTCATCGTCATGGACGAGAACTCCAAGGACACCGTGTGGTGGACCAGCGACGCGTTCAAGAACGACAACAAGCCCGCCTCTCAGGAGGCCTGGGAGGCCTGCAAGGCGCTGGCCATCCAGGAGCTGTCCAACAAGAAGATCTACGTCATGGACGTATTCTGCGGTACCAACCCCGACACCCGCATGGCCATCCGCTTCATCATGGAGGTGGCCTGGCAGGCCCACTTTGTGAAGAATATGTTCATCCAGCCCACCGAGGAGGAGTTGAAGAACTTCAAGCCCGACTTCATCTCCTACAACGCCTCCAAGGCCAAGATGACCAACTACAAGGAGCTTGGCCTCAACTCCGAGACCGTGGCCATCTTCAACATCACCAGCCGTGAGCAGGTCATCATCAACACCTGGTACGGCGGCGAGATGAAGAAGGGCATGTTCTCCATGATGAACTACTACCTGCCTCTCAAGGGCATCGCCTCCATGCACTGCTCCGCCAACACCGACATGAACGGCGA
>CANRHK010000197.1 GCA_947630395.1 uncultured Oscillospiraceae bacterium | reverse complement strand
ATGATGATCTTGTGGTAGCGCAGCTTGTCGATGTTGAACTCCTCCCCGATACCGGCACCCAGGGCCATAATGAGGGGGTAGAGCTTGTCATTGCCGTAGATCTTGTCAGCCCGGGCCTTTTCCACGTTCAGCATCTTGCCCCACATGGCCAGAATGGCTTGGAAGCGGCTGTCCCGGCCCTGGATGGCGGATCCGGCGGCGCTGTCGCCCTCCACAATATAGATCTCGCAGAGGGACGGATCCCGCTCGTTGCAGTCCTGGAGCTTGTCGGGCATCTGGCCGGACTCCAGGCCGGTCTTGCGGCGGACGGACTCTCTTGCTTTCCGGGCGGCCTCCCGGGCCCGGCTGGCCATCATGGCCTTGTCCAGAATGGCACGGGCGGTCTTGGGGTTCTCCTCCAGGTACTCCTCCAGGCGGTCGGAGACCACGTTGTTTACCAGGGTGCGGATCTCGCTGTTGCCCAGCTTGGCCTTGGTCTGTCCCTCGAACTGGGCCTCCGTCAGCTTCACGGAGATGACACAGGTGAGACCCTCCCGGCAGTCCTCGCCGGAGACCTTGTCATCGTTTTTCAACAAGTTTGTTTTCTTCCCGTAGGCGTTGAGGACGTTGGTCAGGGCCCGCTTGAAGCCCTCCTCGTGCATACCGCCCTCGGGGGTGCGCACGTCGTTGGCAAAGGAGACGATGGTCTCGTTGTAGTTGTCGTTATACTGGAGCGCCACCTCCACGGAGGAGTCGTCCTTGGCGCCGGCCATATAGATGACGTCCTCGTGGACAGGGGTCTTGTTCTGGTTCAGCCAAGTCACGTACTCCCGGATACCGCCGTCGTAGCGCATGGCGTCGGACTGCTCCCGGCCCTGGCGGAGATCGTAGGTGTTAATCCGGAGGCCGGCGTTTAAGAACGCCTGCTGCTGCATGCGGGTGTGGATGGTCTCGTAGTTATATTCGGTGGTGTCGAACATCTCCGGGTCCGGCTTGAAGGTGATGACGGTGCCGGTCTTCTCCGTGGTGCCCACCACGGTCATGTGCTGGGTGATATTGCCCCGGGCAAAGCGCATCTCGTAGATCTGCCCGTTCTTGTGGACCTGGGCGATGAGCCACTCGGAGAGGGCGTTGACCACGCTGGCGCCCACGCCGTGGAGGCCGCCGGAGACCTTGTAGCCGCCGCCGCCGAATTTTCCGCCGGCGTGGAGGACGGTGAACACCACCTCCAGGGCGGGCAGGCCCGTCTGGGGCTGGATGTCCACGGGGATGCCCCGGCCGTTGTCCGCCACGGTGACGGTGCCGTCGGCGTTGACGGTGACGGTGATCTCGTCGCAGTAGCCCGCCAGAGCCTCGTCGATGGAGTTGTCCACAATTTCATAGACCAGGTGGTGGAGACCGGATTCACTGGTGGATCCGATGTACATGCCCGGCCGCTTGCGGACCGCCTCCAGGCCCTCCAGGACCTGTATTTCCGAACCGCCGTATTCGTGGTCCACGGGGGCGGTGAGGTTGTTGTTTTCAGACTTGGTTTCAGACATAGATTGACCTCCGATGCAGGATAACGCGGAATCAGGGGCCGGAATCCGTTACTTCCCGGCCCGGCGGGGAGGAAACAGGGCGGCGTCCGCCTCCAAGCGGCCCAGCAGGGTGGCCGGGGCCAGAGGGGAGAGATAGACGCGCTGCCAGCTGCCCCGGGGACAGCAGACCACCAGGGACTTGGGTAGTTCATCGGCCACGGGAATCATCATGCCCTCCTCCTGGGCGGATCTTAAAAACTGCCGGGTGTACTTGGATATGGAGGCGTTGTCCAGATCGAACACGCCCACAATGTCCCCGGTGGGGACGGAGATATTGCTTCCCAAGTGGAGATACATGCCCCTACCCCCCGGTGATGACGCCGTTTTTCACGTAGTGGATCTTTCCCTGGAGCAGGGAGTGAAGCCGGTCCTCCTCGCAGCAGGTGATGAACACCTGGCCGCTGCCCAGGCGGTTGAGGACGTACTCCTGCCGCCGGGGGTCCAGCTCACTGAGGACGTCGTCCAGCAGCAGGATGGGGTACTCCCCGATGATCTCCCTGTGGATCTCCCGGGCCGCCAGCTTCATAGCCAGGGCCGCCGTCCTGGTCTGGCCCTGGGAGGCGTAGGATTTGGCGCTGATGCCCTCCAGCAGCACCTCCATGTCGTCCTTGTGGGGGCCGGAGAGGCACTGGCGGCTCAACAGCTCCGCGTAGTGGTGCTCCTGCTGGTGGGACAGAAGCTGCATCACCAGAAGCCGGTGCTCGGCAAATGGGTCCGTGACGGTGCTGACCGTCTTATAGCGCAGAGTCAGCTTCTCTTTGCCGCCGGAGCACTCGCTGTGGGCCTGGGCGGCGTACTGGGCCAGACGCCGCAGAAACCGGCAGCGGTAGTGGATCAGCACCGCCCCGGTCTCCGCCATGCGGAGGTTGAAGTCCGGCAGGGTGGCGATGAGGTCCGGCCGCTCGTCCCCCTCCCGGAGGATCCGGGTCTTGTGCTCGTGGAGCCGCTGGTACTCCGCCAGGGCCGCGGCGTACTTGGGCCGCAGCTGGCAGAGGGAGGCGTCCATGAAGCGCCGGCGGGCGGCGGCCCCCTCCCGGATCATCAGCAGGTCCTCGGGGCAGAAGAAGACCGTGTTCAGCACCTGGCTCAGATCCGACAGGGTCCGGGCCGGAACCTGGTTGACGGTGACCTTCTTCTTCTTGCTGAAGCCGTACTCAATGCGGCTGACGAACTTCCGTTCCCGGCTCTCCACGGCGCCCTCCAGGCGGAAGCCGGGCTGCTCGAAGCGGATCAGCTCCCTGTCGCTACGGGTACGGTGGCTCTTGCCCGTGGAGAGGCAGATGATGGACTCCAGCAGGTTGGTCTTGCCCTGGGCGTTCTCGCCGCAGATAACGTTGCACACCGGGTCAAAGTCCACCCTCTGTTCCGCGTAGTTGCGGAAATTTTCCAAATATACACTGTTAATCCGCATAGGCAACCGTATAGTCCCGGCCCATGTAGGTGACCACGTCACCCGGGCGGATCTTCTTCCCCCGCTGGAGGCACACCTCGCCCCCCACCAGGACCTGTCCGTCCTGGATAAGGACCTTGGCCTCGCCGCCGGTGGCGGTCAGATTGCCCAGCTTCATCAGATCCTGGAGCCGGATATATTCTGTTTGAATGGTAATCGTTTCCATAGAAAGTATACCCGCTTAATTGTTTTTCAGCCGCACCGGCAGCACCATGTAGAGGAAGCTCTCCTCCCCTTCTACCGGCGTGAGGATGCAGGGGGAAATGCCGGTGTTCAGCTCCACCTTTACCTGGTCCGCCGGGGCGTACTTCAGGGCGTCCATGAGGTAGCGGTTGTTGAAGCCAATCTCCAGGCCGTTTCCGTCCCCGGACACCCGGCACACGTCCTTGGCGTCGCCGGTGGCGGTGCGGGCGGAGAAGGTGACCTGATCCCTGTCAAAGACGCAGCGGACAGGGCTCTTTTGCTTGTCGCTGATGACCACGGAGACGCGGTCGATGGAGTTCATCAGGGCCCTGGTCTCCGCCACGATGGAGATGGGGTTTTTCCGGGGAATGGCCGCCTTGTAGTCCAGAAACTCCCCCTCCAGACGGCGGCAGATCAGCTCCGTGGCGCCCACGGAGAACAGCAGGTGCCGGTTGCCCAGGGTGACCACGGCGGTATCATCGGTGTCCTGGCAGATCTTCTCTACCTCGCCCAGGGCCCCGCCGGGGGCTACAAAGTGGAAAGCCCCCAGGATCTTCTCCGCCAGCTTCTCCCGGCGGAGGGCCAGGCGGAAGCCGTCCACGCTGACCATGGTCAGCGTCTCCCCCTCCACCTCAAAGAGGGATCCGGTGTGGATGGGGCGGACCTCGTCGGTGGAGACGGCGAAGGATGTTTGGCCGATCATTGCCTTCAGCTTGCCCTGCTCGATGGTGAAGGTGTATTGGTCCTCCACCTCCGGCATCTCCGGGTAGTCATCGGCGGAGAGGGCGGAGATGTTGAAAAGGGCGTCGCCGCAGGTCAGGGTCACGTTCAGCTTATCGTCGCTGGCAAAGATCACCACGTCGTCGGGCAGGCGGCGGATGATATCCCCGAAAAGACGGGCGGACAGCACAAGCTCACCGCCCTCGCTTACGTCCGCCTCCAGGCGGGTGCGGATGCCGGTGTTCATATTGTAGCCGGAGACCGTGAGGCCGTCCGCTCTCGCCTGGATCAGCACGCCCTCCAGGGCGGGGATGGAGCTCTTGGCCGCCACGGCCCGGGAGGCGGTATTGACAGCGTTCTGCAGCAGCACTTTTTCACAGGAAAATTTCATGTCAATGGGTTCCTTTCTTTTTTTGAAACGGGAGGAATATTTTCTTTCAGAACAGCATATAATGATCTTTTATTTTTAGTAGAAGTCCCAGTAGGGGAAAACTTTGTGGAAAAAGGGGAAAAGGCCCCTGTTTGCAGGGGAAAGCTGTCGAGAGTGGGGTGTGGAAAACGTG
>CANRHK010000196.1 GCA_947630395.1 uncultured Oscillospiraceae bacterium | reverse complement strand
GGCGTGGGTGTCCTGGTGGTACTGAGAAGAAGGAGGCTCCAACATGAAGCGGGCTAAGAAGCTCTATATTCTGCTGGGCGTGCTGGCCGTGGCCATCATCGCCACCCTGGCCGTGATGCACCACGAGGAGCGGGTAGAGCAGATCAAGAACAGCGGCGAGACCATCCTGGCCCTGCCCGCCGATTCCATCCAGTCTGTGTCCTGGGAGCAAAACGACACCACCCTGGCTTTCCACCGGGGGGACAGCTGGGTCTATGACGCCGACGAGGCGTTCCCGGTGGACGGCGAGAAAATGAACGTCCTGCTGTCCCGGTTTGAGAACTTCGCCGCCGCCTTCATCATTGAGGATGTGGACGACTTCGGCCAGTACGGCCTGGACGAACCGGTGTGCACCATCAACCTGGACGCCGGGGAGGAGAGCTACACCGTGACCCTGGGCAACTTCAGCAGCCTGGACGGGCAGCGCTATGTCTCCATCGGGGACGGCAACGTCTATCTGGTGGCGGACGACCCCATGGATACCTTCGAGGCCCAGCTCAGCGACTTTATCCGCAACGATGAGATTCCGTCCTTTGACACGGTGACAGGCGTCCAATTCTCCGGGGAGGAGAGCTGGATCCTCTCCTATGAGGAGGACGGCGCCCCCTACTCCTACTGCGCGGACGATGTGTACTTCACCCAGCGGGGCGGGAAGAACCGGCCTCTGGACACCGCCCTGGTGGAGAGCTACCTCAGCAAGATCAGCGGCCTGGATCTGGGCGAGTACGCCACCTACAACGCCACGGCGGAGGAGCTGGCCAGCTACGGCCTGGACGATCCCGCCCTAACGGTGGCCGTGAACTACGAGGACGAGGACGGCAAGGCCGGCGCTTTCACCCTCCACGTAAGCCCCAACCCGGAGGAGAAGGCCGCTGCCGAGCAGGCGGAGGCCAACGGCGAGGAGACCGTGCCGGAGGTCACCGGCTACGCCCGGGTGGGCGAGTCCCAGATTGTCTACAAGATTTCCGCCGCAAGCCGCGAGGCGCTGCTGGCGGGAGGGTATGACGATCTGCGCCACACTGAGGTGCTGAGCGCCGATTTCGCCGATGTCACCCAGATCGATGTCACCCTGGAGAATGTGGGCTACACCCTCACCGCTGAGGGGGAGGGCGAAGAGAGGACCTGGAAGTGCGGAGAGCAGGAAGTCGACATTGCCAGCTTCCAGAGCGCTTTGGAGGGCCTGAAAGCGGATAGCTTCACCAGTGAGAAGCCCTCGGAGAAGGAGGAGATCCGCCTCAAGGTCCATCTGGACAACGAACACTTCCCGGAGGTGGAGATTGTCCTCTACCGCTACGACGGCGCAAGCTGCCTGGCGGTGGTGGACGGCGAGAGCGTATCCCTGGTGGCCCGTTCCGCCGCGGTGGACCTCATTGAGGCGGTCAACGCCATTGTCCTCCACTGAGCCGGAGGGCGTCAGCGTAAAACCACAATAAGGAACGACCCGGCCGCCCCTTTCGGGACGGCCGGGTCGTTCCTTGATTGCCGCTTTATGGCCGCTTGGCGGCGGGCTCTTGGGGCGATGTATGATCGCCGTGGGCCGGGGCCGTAGGCAGGTCCACGAAGAAGGTGTTGACGCCGCCGGCGCTCTCCGCCCAGATCTTCCCCCGGTGTTCCTGGACAATCTGCCGGGCGATGGAGAGGCCCAGGCCGTAGCTGTGGTCCATCCGCCGGGCCTTGTCCACTCGGTAGAAGCGCTTGAAGATGTTCTCCAGGTCCTCCCGGCTGATAGCCGCGCCGGGGCCGGCCACGGCCAGACGGCACCGCCGCCCCTCCCGCCGCAGCGTCACCGTCACCCGGCCGGGGACGGCGGAGTACTTCAGGGCGTTGTCCAGCAGAATCTCCGCCACCTGCCGCAGGTGGGTCTCGCTGCCCATGACGGGGATGTGCTCCTCCGCCGCCGTCTCCAGCGTCAGCCCCCGCTCGAAGTACAGCGGCTCAAAGGGCAGCACGGCGTCGGAGACAAGCTGGCTGAAATCCAGCCGGGTCATATGGGTCTTCACCGCGCCGCTGTCCACCCGGGCCAACTCCAGCAGGCTCTCCACCAGTCCCCGCATCTGGTGGGACATGGCGAGGATGCTCTGGGAGAAGCGGGCGCGGTCGTCCGCGCCGTAGTCCGGCGACTGGAGCAGCTCCGCGTTGGTGAGAATCACCGTCAAGGGCGTCTTCAACTCGTGGGAGGCATCGGCCACAAACTGTCGCTGCAGCTCCCAGGCCCGCTCCACCGGCCGCACCGCCCACCGGGCCAGAAAGATACTGATCAGCAGGAAAGCCGCCACACTGACGCCGCCGATGGCCGCGCAGGTGCGGACCAGGCCCTGCAAGGTAGCCCGCTCACTGGACATGTCCGCGAAGACCACGGTCTCCCCCCAGATCCCCCGGTTAAAGCAGAAGCGGAAGCCGTAGTCCTCCAGCACTCCCTCCTGCTCCCCGGCGTCCCGGGCCGCGCCCAGCAGCTCCAGCAGGAACACCACATCCGACAGATCGTAGTAGCCGCCCACGGGGATCACCTCCCCGCCCGGCCCGATCTGGAGCACGAAGTAGGGAAGGCGCACCCCCTGGGGCTGATCCCCGGGCCGGCCCAGCTGGAAGGGCTCTGCGGCGACGGCCCGCATCATCTGGACGCTCTCCGCCTCCAGATCCTGGCGCGTCACCTGGTAGACCAGACCGAACATGATGAGGAGCACGGCCAGCACAATCGTCATGTTGATGCAGATGAACTTCACCCGCAGCCGCTTCAGCATGGCCCGTCCACCTCCAGGTGATAGCCCTGCCGCCGGATGGCCTCGATACGGACGTTGGATCCGATGCTTTGCAGCTTCTTCCGCAGAAAGCCCACGTAGACCTCCACGTGGTTTTCCACCGCGTTGGAGTCAAAGCCCCAAACCCGGGCCAGGATGGCCTCCTTGGAGAGGTTCCGCTCCCCGGCCTGGAGCAGCATCCGCATAACGTCGAACTCCCGTGCGGACAGCCGTACCCGCTTCTCCCCGCACACCAGCATGCAGGAGGCCAGATCCAGCGCCGTGTTGCCGCGGACCAGCTCGTCCACCTGGTTCCCCTGGCGGCGGAGGAGGGCGTTGACGCAGGCCAGCAGCTCCCGGGTGTCAAAGGGCTTGGTAAGATAGTAGTCCGCCCCGGCGTTGAGGCCCTCCACCCGGTCGGACACCTCCCCTCTGGCGGTCAGCATCAGAATGGGGGCCGCGCAGTGCCGCAGCCGCACCTGCCGGGCCACCTGGTAGCCGTTCATCCCCGGCATCATCACGTCCAGGATGATCAGGTCGTATACCCCCAGCTCCGCGTACTCCGCCCCGGTCTCCCCGTCGCAGACCGCGTCCACCTCAAAGCCCTTGCCCTCCAGCAGGGTCTTGAGGGAGTTGGCCAGCAGGGTTTCGTCCTCCACCACCAGTATTTTCATCCCGTTCCCTCCCGTCCAGTTCCATTTCCCCTATCATAGTACGCCTTTTCCCCAAAGCCAAGGGGAAAGTGCCGTTGTTTACAATTCTTTTACACCTGAATCCCCATTTTTTCAGGCTGGCTTCAGTTTAGCCGGGTAAAATGGGGCGTACGTTTCAGAAGGAGGCGATGCCTGTGGACTGCCGCCACGAGTGGAAATATGAATTGAACTACGCCGACCTGCTGGTTCTGCGGCAGCGGCTGAAGGCGGTGCTGGCGCCGGACCCCCACGCCAAAAACGGCGTCTACCGCGTCCGGAGCCTGTACTTCGACGACCCCTCCGACAGGGCTCTGCGGGAGAAGCTGGACGGGGTGAACCGGCGGGAGAAGTTCCGCATCCGATACTACGATGGGGACACGTCCCTCATTCACCTGGAGAAGAAGATCAAGCAGGCGGGCCTGGGGCGCAAGCGGATCGCGCCCCTCACGGCGGCGGAGGCCCGGGCCCTGGCGGAGGGGGACACCGGCTGGATGGCCGGCTACCCGGACGATCTGGTGCGGGAGCTGTACGCCAAAATGCGCACCCGGCTTCTGCGGCCCAAAGCCGTGGTGGACTACGCCCGGGAGCCCTTTGTTTATGGTCCGGGAAATGTGCGGGTGACGCTGGACTACGATATCCGCACCGGCCTGGGCTGCACGGACTTCCTGAACCCGGACTGTGTCCTGGTCCCGGCGGGGGACGCCCCCCTCCTGCTGGAGGTGAAGTGGGACGCCTTTCTCCCGGACATTGTCCGGGACGTTATTCGCCTGCCCGGGCGGCGGGCGGACGCCTTCTCCAAATACGCCCAGTGCAGGATCTACGGGTGACCGGGCGCACAGTTTTCCCATCTAACACAGAAAGGACAATGTATCATGACCTTCAAAGACATCTTCAAATCCAGCTTCCTGGAGAACGTGACCGCCGTCAGCCTCTTCGACATGGCCCTGGCCCTCGTGCTGGCCTTCTGTCTGGGGCTCTTCATCTTCCTGGTGTATAAAAAGACCTACCAGGGGGTCATGTACTCCTCCA
>CANRHK010000195.1 GCA_947630395.1 uncultured Oscillospiraceae bacterium | reverse complement strand
GGACCAGGGGGGAGGGGCGGTACATCTTGTAGAAGCTGCGGATCTCCTCGGGGATCTCGAAGTAGGGGGTGTCGTTGTCCAGCTCCTGCTTGACCAGCTCGGCGCAGAAGACGCCCTCCAGCTCGGCGGCGGTCATAGGCGCTCCGGTGCCGGGGTTGACCAGGGGAGCGGGCTTGTTCTTCATGTCGGCGCGGACATTGTACCACGCCTTGGGCATCTCGTCCTCGGACAGATAAATCTTGTAGGGGATCTTGTTCTCGCTCATGGGTTTGTTCTCCTTTCAAAATTTGAGGTGTTGGGACAAAAGAAAAACGCTTCTGTCCCTAGCATTTGCTGGGACAGAAGCGAACATACTTCTGCGGTGCCACCCGGCTTGGCGCTTTTTCGCGCCCACCTCACGCGCACTGACATGCGCCGGATTTGGTAACGGAGGTCCCCTCCGGCTCGCCTAATAACTCGATAGCGTTCGGTTCGCCCTCGAAAGCCCATTCAATCCGGCCATCCCCGCCGCGTTTCCACCGCCTGCGGCTCTCTGGAGGGTACCTGTCGGATCTACTTACACTTTCTCAACGGTTTGACGGAGAAACTATATCACTTCGGCAGGGTGCTGTCAAGGGGAAAGAGAAAATTTTTCCCCGGAACCTTTGTGGGGCTTCCAGCCCCACGCCCTGGGTTACTTTTTGTGCGGACAAAAAGTAACCAGCGCACCCAATCCACCCCGCCCCAGCGCATCCATCCGGGCAAAAACATATTTGGATAGCCGCTTCGCCTCATACACGGGACCCAGTTCGGTTTAGACCGGCCAGACCACAGGTCGAGCGCAAAACAAAATCCCAAATTAGGATTCTCAAGGGTGAAACCCTTGAGTGCCCTTTTGCCTACTTTTCCGGCAAGGGAAAAGTAGGCCGGGGCCAGCAGGGGCCGAAAGGCCCCTCCCAATCCCCCAGGGGCCGGAGGCCCCCGCGTCCCAGTCCTTGCGTAATGCCACCTCTCCGTGGTATAATAAAGAAAAACTCTCTGGAGGAATCCCCCATGCCCGAAGAAAGAAAAAAGAAGCCCTGGCGGCTGGCCGCCGCCATAGCGGCGATTCTAACCCTCGCCCTGGCGGGCGCCGCCTACGTGCTGGTCCACTGGCAGACCTCCCCCCGCCGTCCGGCGGACCGGTACGGCGGCGACATCTCCGCCTTCCAGAGCAGCCAGGACCGGGACGGCGACGGTCTGGACGACCAGACCGACATTTTAGAGGGCGCCTTGGCCTACGTCCAGACCTGCCCTGTCTATGAGAGCGTCTACTACGCTGGGGGCTGGCCCGACGACGGACGGGGCGTCTGCACTGACGTGGTGGCTTTCGCCCTGCGGGATGCCGGCTATGACCTCCAGGAGCTGGTGTCGGCGGATATCGCCGCCCACCGGGAGGACTACGCCATCGAGGTCACCGACAGGAACATCGACTACCGCCGGGTGCGGAACCTGCTGGTCTACCTCACCAGGAACGCCGTCACCCTGACCCCCGACGTGTCCGACGTCGCGGCCTGGCAGGGCGGCGACATTGTGGTCTTCGACGGCCACATCGGCGTGGTCTCCGACCGGCGGAACCAGCGGGGCGTGCCCTACGTCATCCACCACGGCAGCCGGCACCAGTGGTTCTATGAGCAGGACATTCTGGAGAAGCGGGACGACATTCTGGGCCACTTCCGCATCTCCCAGTAATCTTGCCGCTCCCCTCTCCGCCGTTTCCTCCGTCGGAGGGGTGGGAGCGGCAAATTTTCGTAAGAATTTCTAAAATTCGGTTGCATGTTCGCGGTATGATGTGGTATGGTATCGATGTGAAGGTGCCGGCTTTCATAAAATGTAACAAAGGGGAATGCCCGTGGCAAAAGGATATCAAAGTTATCGGGGCCGCCGCTCCAAGAGCAGGACGCTGACCGTCGTCCTGCTGGTTCTGATTCTGGCGGCGGCCTGTGTTTTTCTGTTCGCGCAGAGATATGTGGTCTATCGGGACGACGGGTCGTGGTATTTCGACATCCCGTTCTTCTCCCAGTCAGACGGAGACGGTTCCTCCTCCGGCGGCGACAGCCAGGGAGGGTCCGGCGGCGTCAACCTGGTGGTGGACCCGGGCGGCGGCGACGGCGGCAACACCGATCAGACGCCCACGGATCTGCCCTACGGCGAGCGGCACCTCATCCCCCTGACAGCCCTTCCGGCGGACGCCGAAGCACTCAACGCGGCCCTCAGCCAGGCCGGGGCCAACGGCTTTGTCTACACCGTCCGGGACGACACGGGCCGGGTCTTCTACGACTCCCCCATCGCCCAGGAGAAGGCGGCCCAGCGGGAGGTCAGTAAAGAATCCCTCTCCGCCCTCTGCGCCGGGGAGGACACGGTGGCGGTGGCCCGGTTCAACTGCTTCCACGACAGCTACTACGCCTCCGTACACAAGGCGGAGGCCGGAATCTGCCAGGCCAACGGCTCCATCTGGGGCGACGAGAAGAATTACTACTGGCTGGACCCGGCCAAGGAGCTGGCCCGGCAGTATGTAATCCAGCTGGCCCAGGAGTGCGCCCAGATGGGCTTTGACGAGCTGCTGCTGGAGGAGATGTGCTACCCCGCCGGCGGGCGGCAGGAAAAAATTGACTACTCCGGCAATACCGTGGACAAATCCCAGGCCCTGGTGCAGTTTCTCCAGGAGCTGCGCACCGCTTTGGCGGACTACGGCACGAAGCTGTCCCTGCTGGTGACGGAGGACCTGCTGCGCGCCGGATCCAACGGGGTCTCCGGTCAGAATATGGCCGCCCTGCTGCCCCTGGTGGACGCGCTGTATGTGCCCACCGAGGATGCAACGGCTGTCCGGACGCTACTTGTACAGCTGGCCGGGGAGGGGGATGTGCCCGCCCTGGTGCCCGTGACGGCCCAGGCCGGCCAGGGGAACTGGTGCCTCACCGAGGGTTGAGGCACCGGCATTTTGGACAAATAACGCAAAATCTGGACAAACAATTCAAAATGACTATAGCGATCCCTGGATAGATATGTTATACTATACTTGAATCTGATGTCCCGGAGGGGGACGCCGCCAGGGCGGCGTCCCCGCTGCGGGATACACGGTATCGCGGCCCCGCCTAGGGGCCGCCGGAAAGGGGTGAGACTATGTCACTGGAAGCCATCACCAAAATCCGCGCGGTGGAGGACAGCATGGAACAGGCCAAGGCGGACGCCAGGGTCCAGGGCCAGAAGCTGGCCGCCGCCGCCGATCAGGAGGGGCGCGCGCTGCTGAAGCAAGGAGAGCAGGCCGCCGCCGCTGCCGCCGCCGAGGCCATGCGGCAGGCGGAGGAGGCCGCCGCCAAGCGGCGGGAGGAAATTCTCTCTCAAGCCGGGAGGGACTGCGACGCCCTGAGGGAAACCGCCCGCGCCCGTATGGACAAAGCGGTGCAGGCGATTTTAGAAAGGGTGGTAGAGAGTTAAATGGCCATTGTCAAAATGAAGCGGCTACGCCTCATTGCCCTTGCCCGGGATCGGGACGCGCTGCTAAGCAGTCTCCTCCACGTGGGCTGCGTGGAGGTCAAGGAGCCGTCGGCCTATTTGGCCGACGAGGCGTACAGCGCCCTGCTGCGGCGCGACACCGCCGCCGTGGCGGACGCGAAAAGCAGCATCACGGAGTTGAAGCAGGCCCTGGACGTGCTGGGCCAGTACGCCCCTTACAAGGGTGGCCTGTTCGCCCAGAGGGCCCAGGTACGGGAGGGGGAGCTGCTGGATGAAGCGGCCCGCCGCGCCGCCCTGGAGAAAGCGAGGGAGATCAATGCCCACGCCAAGACCATCGGCGCGCTGAATGCCCGGGAAGCCCGGGTCAAGGCGGACCAGATGGCCCTGAGGCCCTGGAGCGCCTGCGATCTGCCCCTGGAGCTGAAGGGTACCGCCAAGGTGGACGTGCTGCTGGGCACGGTGCCCAACACCGCGGACTTCAACGCCCTGGCCGGGGCGGCGGAGGAGGCGGCCGGGGCCGTGGAGATCCGGCGCCTGTCCTCGGACCGGGAGCAGCAGTACCTGGAGGTCCTGGTCCACAAGGACTGCCGGCAGGCGGCTTTGGAGGCCATGCGGAGCTACGGCTTCGCTTTCGCCCAGCTGCGGGACCTGACCGGCACCGCCCAGGAGAACATCCAGCGTTTGGATGTGGAACTCCAGGCCATCGATAAGGAGCGGAACCGGGAGATCGCCGCCATTGAGGCCATGGGCCCCTGCCGGGACGAACTGAAAAAGGGCGTGGACCGGATGGGCCAGGTGCTGGCCACCGAGAGCGCCAAGGAGCGGCTCCTCACCGGCGGCAGCGTTGTCTACCTGGACGGCTGGTGCGAGGCGCCGGAGGTCCCGGCCCTGGAGAAAGCTTTGGCAAAATTCGAGTGCGCCTACGAGCTCTCCGACCCCGCGCCGGAGGAGTACCCCGACGTGCCGGTGAAGCTGAAAAACAACGTCTTCAGCCGGTGCATGAACGTGGTGACGGAGATGTACTCCCTGCCCGCCTACGACGGCATCGACCC
>CANRHK010000194.1 GCA_947630395.1 uncultured Oscillospiraceae bacterium | reverse complement strand
CTATGGCGCTGAAAATGCCCAAGGGCAAATACATGAGTTCTGTGAAGGTAGGGGAGAAGGGCCAGATCGTGATCCCCAAAGAGGTCCGGGAGATGTTCGACATCGAGCCGGGGGATATCCTGCTGCTGCTGGCCGACAAGAAGCAGGGCATCGCCATCGTGGACAACCCGGCCGGACGCTTTCGGCCGGGAGAGCCGGAGGAGGAGAATCCATGAACGCCATCGAGACAAGGGCCCTGACCAAGGTTTACGGCGGGAAGTCCGCTGTGGACCAGCTGGACTTGACAGTGGCGGCGGGGGAGCTGTTTGCGCTGCTGGGCGTCAACGGCGCCGGCAAGTCCACCGCCATCCGGATGCTCTCCTGCCTGACGCCGCCCACCAGCGGCGACGCTCTGCTGCTGGGGGACAGCATCCTCACCGCCCCGGAGCGGGTGAAGCGCCATATGGCCGTCTCCCCCCAGGAGACCGCCGTGGCCCCCAATCTGACCGCCTGGGAGAACCTGACGCTGATGGCCGGAGTCTACGGCCTGCCGGACGGCCGGTCCCGGGCGGAGAAAATGGCGAAGGATCTGGGCCTGGAGCCTGTGCTGAAAAAGAAAGCAAAACTCCTGTCCGGCGGCTGGCAGCGGCGGCTCAGCATCGCTATGGCCCTCATCACAGAGCCGGAGATTCTGTTTCTGGACGAACCCACCCTGGGACTGGATGTGCTGGCTCGCCGGGAGATGTGGGGTGTCATTGAATCCCTGAAGGGCAGGACCACCACCATCCTCACCACCCACTACCTGGAGGAGGCGGAGGCCCTGGCGGACCGGGTGGGCATCCTGGCGGAGGGCCGCCTCCGGGCCGTGGGCACCCCGGCAGAGCTGAAAGCCCTGGCCGGCACCGGCAATTTTGAGGCGGCCTTCATTGCGCTGGCCGCCGGAAAGGGGGCGGCATGATGCACGTGCTGTCTGTCCGCAACACCAAGGAGATTCTGCGGGATCCACTCAACCTGGGCTTCGGCCTGGGCTTTCCCATCGGCCTCCTGCTGCTGATGTCCGCCATCCAGGCCAACATCCCGATGTCCCTCTTCACCATGGAGCGGCTGGCCCCCGGCATGGCCCTGTTTGGCCTCAGCTTTGTGACTCTCTTCTCCGCCACGCTGGTGTCCAAGGATAGAGCCACCGCCTTTCTGGCCCGGCTGTTCACCTCGCCCCTGACCGCCTGGGACTTCCTCCTGAGCTACACTCTTCCCCTGCTGCCCATGTGCGTGCTCCAGAGCGCGGTTACCTACTGCGCCGCCCTCATCCTGGGTCTGACGCCCAGTGTCAACACCCTGGCGGCCCTGGCCGCCCTGCTGCCGGCGGATGTGTTCTTCATCGCTTTGGGACTCCTGTGCGGCTCCGTGTTCAACGACAAGCAGGTAGGCGGACTCTGCGGCGCCCTGCTGACCAACGCCGCCGCCCTCCTCTCCGGGGCCTGGTTCGATTTGGAGCTGGTGGGCGGCTGGTTCGGTAAGGCAGCGGGGCTGCTGCCCTTCCGCCACGCGGTGGACGCGGGCCGGGCGGCCCTCGGCGGGGACTGGGGCGCCATGGGCCCCCACCTTCTGTGGGTGAGCGCCTGGGCCGCTGTGACGCTCTGCGCCGCGCTGTACGCGTTTCGCCAAAAAATGCGGGCGGCGTAGCTGTCCGGGGTAGTATGAGTGTTTTTAATGGGTGCACAACTGCACATTTATTGTACTTTTTAGCCAAAAAGTATGCGCGTTTTTGTGATTTATCACGAGTGAAGTTTTAAATTTGATATTTTTTTCGGCAACATCCCCATTGACAAAAGGTGGTAGCTGCGATAAGCTATAGCCAGTTTAGGGAACGCCTAAACTGTTGTATCGTTTTTCCTCAATCTTCTCCATCAGGAATTGCCGCTTCCGCATAGGGAGCGGCTTTTCCTATCCTGGGAGTGCGTCAGGAGGGCTGACTATGCGTATTCAGAGCGGCACCATGAAACTGGATCTCCACGGCATGACCTGCGCCCAGGCCCAGACTGCCATCGACGCGGCCCTGCGGCGGGCGCGGCCCTCCACCTACCGGCTGGAGGTCATCCACGGCTACCACGGCGGCACCGAGCTGCGTGACATGGTCCGCCGGGTCTACGCCAAACATCCCAAGGTCAGGCGCGTAGAGCTGGGCCTGAATCCGGGCAGCACCGTGCTGGTGCTGCGGGAGTATTAAAAACCCGCCGCGTCCAACCGCGGCGGGTTTCCTATTCATTTTCCCGCAGGACCTCCAGCGCCCCCGCCGGGGTGTCCTCCCACATGACCAGCAGCGTTCCCTCCCGGACGGACAGCTCCGCGGCCTTGCCGGTAAAGTGGTTGCTGACCCCCAGGGGAAAGCCGCTGGTGAGTACTGCGTTCTCCAAGGGGTAGTAGAGCCCCCGCAGATCCACGCCCACGGCCCTGCCGTCGGGGCAGAATGCGGAGATGGATCCGGCGCGGCCCGCCCGGTAGTGCAGAGTGCTGTTCCGTATCGCTGTGACGGCCCAGCCGCCGCCTATCAGGTATCCCCGGCCCCCGTGTTCCGCCAGATAGGAGAGGGCCTGGTAGTTGGCGTAGGTGTGGTCCGGCCGTCGGCCGCCCACGCAGCCGTACAGCGCAAAGGTGCGGCAGCCCCGGGCCAGGCACTCCTTCACCGCCAGCATGGAGTCGGTGTCGTCCTTCTCCACCGGCCAGCGGAGGACTTCCGCCCCCGTGGGGACTTCGTCCAGTGAGTCAAAGTCCCCTAGGATGATATCCGGTTTTATGCCCCGCCGCTCCAGGTGCCGCAGTCCGGCGTCCGCCGCCACGATGAGCGAGGGCCTGCTCCCGTCGATGACAAGCTCTCCGGGCTCACAGGCGCCCACAATATAGCAGATGGGTTTCAAGCCAATCCCTCCCACGGCGGCCCGGCAGGCCGCCCTTTTTCCGTATATCGCCAGTGGAAAGATGATAGCAGAAAAAAGCGGTTTTGGGAAGTAGCTGCCCGACAGAAAATTATCCCCTGGGATGAAAATTCTCTCTTGACTTTAGGGGCAAAAACGGGTATAATAATCCACGCTGTCAAGCGGCGGACAAGTTCATATCACGTTATAAGTTATGCAGCAGTATCGAAGTGGTCATAACGGGCACGACTGGAAATCGTGTGACGGTCAAAAGCCGTCCGAGGGTTCGAATCCCTCCTGCTGCGCCAAAGAAATCCCTCGGAATTGTTTGAGATTCCGAGGGATTTTTGCTGTTTATTCACGATATTGTATTGAAATTGTTTCAAGGCGTCGTTAGCATTTTCATTTGTACCCCTAATTTTACCCCTAGCAGCCCAATTCTACCCCTTCGCGGCCAGATTATCATAGTAGCTTTGCATCCTCGCCGCCGTGTCCTTCATCATCTGTTCCGACGTATGCGCGTACACATTCAATGTGATACTATTCTCCAATAAAAAGTAGCGAAGTAGAGAAGAGTGTGGTATAATAGCATAGGGTGAGAAAGGTTTTGACAGACAAAAACCTTGTTTTCAACCACGCAAGCCATAAAAACGCGCAGGCTTTCTGGTTCGAGGCGGCAAAAGCGCAGAACAAGGATATGCCCCGCAGGAGCAATATCCATTTTCGGAAAGAAGTCGGAAAACTCCCTGCCGCCCCCGCCGCCCGAAATGGGCGACTATATGGAGAGGCTCGTGGTGAATCGCCGGTCGTGCAGAAGATACTTGGATAAAAACGTATCGCCGGACGTGATCAGCCGGATTTTGAAAGCAATGGAATCCGCGCCTACGGGCGGAAATTCCTGCGGCGTGGAACATACGGTCATTGACGATAAGGAAAGGACGCGGGAAATCTGGAATGCGGCCTATCCCGTCATGGAGGCAAACGCCAAAAGGCACAACTACACTTCCAGCTTCAGCGATTTTTACTACACAAAGATGAAGCAGTCGGAAAAAACGGTCAGAAAAGGCGATCTGCTGTTCTGCGGAGCGCCGCACCTGTTTATCGCCCATGAGAGATGTGTGGGGAAATGGGCAGAGGACAGCAAAGTGAACTGCAACCTTGCCACCGCTTATTTTGAACTGCTTGCAAATGCCTTTGGATTAGGCACGGTGATTATGAGCTATCCCGCCGATGCCTTGAAGGAGCTTGCTCCGGCCGCCAGGGAGATGCTGAACATCCCGACAGACCATTACATGAACCTGATCGTCGGTTTCGGATACCCGGAAATCTGCTATGCGCGGGGCGTTCAAAAGGAACGCGGCGGCAAAATCCACCGATGGACGCAAAGGAAAAGCCGGTAAGGAATAGGGGGATGAACATGGATTTCATGGATATTTCAAAGAAGCGAATCACCGTCCGGCAATTTTCCCAGACGCCCGTTGAAGAAGAAAAGATACAAAAAATTCTGGAGGCAGGCCGCTGGTCGCCCACGGCTGTCAATGGGCAGCCCCAGAGAATCCTTGTACTGAATACGCCGGAGAGGCGTCCACCCGGCTGATGAGAGCGTCAATGTAGTGGAGATGGTCACGGATGATACCAATGCG
>CANRHK010000193.1 GCA_947630395.1 uncultured Oscillospiraceae bacterium | reverse complement strand
CAGGCGGCCTTTGACCTGCTGGGCATCCGCTACACGGGATCGGGCCATCTGGCCTCGGGCATGGCCATGAACAAGGCGGTGACCAAGCAGGTGATGGAGCGCTGCGGGGTGCTGACGCCGCCTTGGCGGGAGATCAACTATACGGCGGCGGACATTCCCCGGCTCACGGAGGAGCTGGAGGTCCCCTGCGCGGTAAAGACCATTGACGGCGGTTCCTCCCTGGGGCTGGCGCTGCCGGACACCCGGGAGGAGCTGAAAACGGCCCTGGAGGACATTCTCCCCTACGGCGGCCACGTGGTGGTGGAGCCCAAGATCCGGGGCCGGGAGATCACGGTCGGCGTGCTGGGGGATGAATACCTCCCGGCGGCGGAGATCATCCCCGCCAGCGAATACTTCGACTACGCCGCCAAATATCAGGCCGGCGGCAGCCAGGAGATCTGCCCCGCCGCCATCACAGAGGCCCAGTGGCGGGAGATGGGCGAGGCCACGCTGCGGCTCCACCGGGCCCTGGGCCTCCGGGCCTACTCCCGTGCGGACTTTATTCTGGACGGCGATGGCCGGGCCTGGTGTCTGGAGATCAACACCCTGCCCGGCATGACCCCGGCCAGCCTCATTCCCAAGGAGGCTGCGGCGGCGGGCATCAGCTACCCTGAGCTGTGCCGGCGGATTTTGGAGCTGTCCCTGGCCTGACAGGGGCGGGAAAGCCATACCAGTAAGGAGAAACCGGAATGAAAGCGATGACAACCGCGCAGATCTGCCAGGCCGTGGGCGGGACGCTTCACGGCGACGGCGCCGTGGCGATCACGGAGGTCTCCACCGACAGCCGCACCATCGGCTCCGGCGCCTGGTTTGTCCCCATCCGAGGGGAGCGCTTCGACGGCCACGACTACATCGATAAGGCCCTGGACGCCGGGGCGGCGGGCTGCTTTTATTCCCGCCCGCCGGAGAACTTCCGGCCGGATAAGTGCTATATTGAGGTGCCGGATACCAAGACGGCCCTCCGGGATCTGGCGGCCCAGTACCGGGCGCAGTTCACCCTGCCCATGATCCAGATCACCGGCAGCACCGGCAAGACCACTCTGAAGGAGATGATCGCCTCCGTTCTGTCCCAGCGGCTCCACACGCTGAAGACCAAGGCCAACCTGAACGGCGACATCGGCACGCCCCTCATTCTTCTGGAGCTGACTCCGGAGCACCAGGCGGCGGTCATTGAGACCGGCATGGACAACTACGGCCAGATCCGCTATCTGGGTCAGGCCGTGCGCCCGGATATCGCCGTCATCATCAACGTGGGCGTCACCCACCTGGAGCATTTCGGCCCCAACGCCACCCGGCGGAACATCCTTGAGGCCAAGAGCGAGATCTTCGAGCATCTGAGCCCCGGCGGCCTTGCGGTGCTGAACGGGGACGACGACATGCTGAATACCCTGAACCTGCCCTTTGAAACCCTCCGTTGCGGGCTGGGGGACAACTGCAACGTCCGGGTAACCGATGTGGAGGACTTGGGCGTGGCGGGCGTCCGCTGCGCGGTGCGCACGGCCAAGGAGACCTACCGCCTCAGCATCCCCGCCCCCGGCGTCCACATGGTCTACGCCGCCGCCATGGCCGCCGCCATCGACGAGCGCCTGGGCCTCACGGCGGAGGAGATTGTCCGGGGCGTGGCGGCCTACCAGCCCGCCGGGGAGCGCATGCGGGTGGAGCACCTGGCCGGCGGCCGGATCATGCTCAACGACAGCTACAACGCCAGCCCCACCTCCGTAGCCGCCGCCCTCCGGATTCTCTCCTCCGTGGCGTGCCATAAACGCATCGCCATGCTGGGCGACATGAAGGAGTTGGGCGCGGCGGCCGCCTCCGGCCACCAGGAGATCGGCCGCCTGGTAGGCGAGCTGGGGATTGACGCGCTTCTGGCCGTGGGCCCGCTCTGCGGGGATTACATGGTGGACGCCGCCAAAACCGCCGGCTGCCCGGACGTGCGGTGGTACGAGACCCGGGACGCGGCCAAGGAGGACCTGCTTGCCCTCTACGGCCCCGGCGACTGCCTGCTGCTGAAGGCGTCCCACTTCTTCGGACGGTTCGACCTGATGGCCGACTTCTTGCGGGTTACTTTTTCTTGAAAGAAAAAGTAACCAAAAAGAACTTTATACTCGCTCTGAGAGCGCTGCGGCCCTCGGGCATGCCGCCCGGTAACGGTAATCATTTCTAATCGGATAAAAGGCCCGCCGGTAGGGCGGGGTGAGAGACAACGCACATGATCGAAATCAGCGTCAACGGACTGGTGAAGTCCTTTGAAATCGGAAAAAATATATTGGACGGCCTCACCTTCCAGATTGAGACCGGGGAGCGGGTGGGCCTGCTGGGCCGCAACGGCGCGGGCAAGTCTACCCTCTTTAAGATTCTCACCGGCGAGCTGGAGCCGGACGAGGGCGAGGTGGTTGTTGCCAAGGGCAGCCGCGTGGGCCTCATCTCCCAGATCCCGGTGTATCCCGAGGGCTATACCGTGGAGGACGTTCTGAACACCGCCTTTGCCCGGCACCGGAGGCTCTCGGAGGAGATGGAGTCCCTCGCCGCCGCCATGGCCGCCGGGGACGCCAGCGCCGCCACTTTGAGGCGCTATGGCGAACTGGAGGCCAAGTTTGAGGGCATCGGCGGCTACGACACCAAGACCGCGGTGGATAAAGTCGCCAACGGCCTCTCCATCCCGGCGGAAATGCGATCCCAGCTCTTCGACAGCCTCTCCGGCGGCGAGAAGACCCGGGTAAACCTGGGCCGCCTCATTCTGGAGGATACAGACATTCTGCTGCTGGACGAGCCCACCAACCACCTGGACCTCCACGCCACGGAGTGGCTGGAGGACTATGTCCGCCGCTTCAAGGGCACGGTAGTGGCCATCAGCCATGACCGCTACTTTCTGGACCGCACCATCAGCCGGGTGATTGAGATCTCGGGCGGCAAGGCGGACTTCTACCCCGGCAACTACACCTTCTACGCCATTGAGAAGGAGCGGCGCTACCAGGAGCAGCTGAAGCAGTACGAGAAGGAGCAGGCCAAGATCCGGCAGCTCCAGGGGGCGGCGGACAAGCTGCACCTGTGGGCTTTCATGGGCAACGACAAGCTCCACAAGCGGGCTTTCTCCATGGAGCGGCGCATTGAGCGCATCCGCCAGACGGAGAAGCCCACCAAGGCCCGGGCCATCAACCAGCGCTTTGGAGAGAAGGAGTTCTTCGGCGACGAGGTCCTGGCGGTGAAGGGACTGGAGAAGTCCTTCGGCGATCGAAAACTGTTCCACGGCGTGGAGCTGTTCGTGGAGGGCGGCGAGCGCATCGCCCTCCTGGGGGACAACGGCACCGGCAAGTCCACCCTTCTGAAAATCCTGATGAACGAGGAGGACGCGGACGCGGGAAAGATCCGCTTCGGCCCCACGGTGCGGATCGCCTACTTGCCCCAGATCATCCACTTCGACAACCCCCACCGGAACCTGGTGGACACCATGCTCTATGCCAAGCGGGGCCTCACCACCCAGGCGGCCCGAGACAGGCTGGGAGCCTTCAACTTCCGGGGGGAGGATGTGTTCAAGCCCGTCTCCGTCCTCTCCGGCGGAGAGCAGAGCCGCCTGCGTCTGTGCATGCTGATGGATGAGGAGATCAACCTTCTTATCCTGGACGAGCCCACCAACCACCTGGATATTGACAGCCGGGAGTGGATTGAGGAAGCGGTAGAGGCCTACGAGGGCACATTGTTGTTCGTGAGCCACGACCGGTACTTCATCAACCGCTTCGCCACCCGCGTCTGGGATCTGGAGAACGGAGTCATTACGGACTATCCGGTGCCCTTTGCCCGCTACCGGGAGATCAAGGAGCGCCAGCTGGCTCTCCAGCAGCCGAAGCAAGAGAAGCTGCCCGAGGTCCCCAAGCCCAAGGCCGCCCTCCGGGGCAGCCGGACCCAGCAGAGCGCCCGGAAGCAGATGACCATCTGTGAGCGGGACATGGAGAAGCTGGAAGCCGCCATCAAAGCGCTGGAGGCCGAGCTGGCCGCCAATGCCTGCAACTATGAGGCGTACAGCGAGCTGTACGCGAAGAAGGAGCAGCTGGATGCCCAGCTGCTGGAGCTGATGGAAAAGTGGGAGGCTCTGGCGGAGGAGGCGGGGGAATAGGGATTTCCCCACCCGGCCCAGGCTGTCAGGGGTCTCCGGCCCCTTATCGGTCTTTTCTTTTTGCTTGATTCATCTCACCCCGGGGCCACTTTTTGCCGCCAAAAAGTGGCCGGAAAAACCGCCAGCCCTACGGGCTGGACCCCCTTTTTCACGGGAATCTGGTGTTGGGAAGAATTCAGAGAAGCTTTCATCGGTACTGCTTTGTTTGTGCGTACTGCCCTCCGTCGCTCCGTTCTACTCCGCGAGGGGCAGCCAGCTTCTAAACGGACGTACAGCGAACCCAATGCGAAGGTCCGCCGCTACGCGGCGGACTGGGCGCCGCATAGAAAACTCCGTACAACAATATGAAAACAGCCGCTTCGCCTCATACACGGGACCCGGCGCGGTTTAGACAAAACCAGCCGCAG
>CANRHK010000192.1 GCA_947630395.1 uncultured Oscillospiraceae bacterium | reverse complement strand
AGAATCGACGTCGAAAAATACCGTCTGGTGTCAAAAAACATCGTCACCGATGAAGTAGTCATCACCGAAGAGCGCATCGCCCACATCAAGGCGCGCCACCCGGGGGACTTTGAGCGGTACGGCAAGTATTTAACCGATATTGTGGAGCATCCGCAGTACATATTGGAGGCGAACAGACCTCATACGGCATTTATCATGAACGAATACACTGAAAGCAATGAGAAGTTCCAACTAATTCTCCGCCTGGCGGTTGAGATGGACTACCCGGAGTACAGAAATTCGGTCATAACATTTCTTAAAATCAACGATAGGACATGGGCAAAGTATTTACGGAACAAAAAAATCCTTTACAAATCCGAATAATCTCATTATAATAGATATAGGATAGCGCGGTGCTTTGAGGTGGAAATTTTGTGTCGCCACACGCCGCATGCATTAGCAATGGGCAAAAGAGATGCAGGGCCAGGCACGCCTGCCAAAGCGCCGCGCTATCGTGAGGGCCGCCATTCCGGCGGCCCCTCTTTTTATAAAAATTTCCCAAAAGGTTGCACGTTTCCATACAACCTTACAGCTTTTCCGGCGAAAGGTAAAAGGAATTTTCCCCTGCCGGGGGGGCGGCACTTTTCCCTTGCCGGAAAAGTGCCCAAAAGGGCACTCAAGGGCTTCGCCCCTAAAAAATCCATCAAAATTACAACTATGTTACATCCCTCACGCTCCCCTTGACACAAATAAAAATTTCTGCTAAACTCGCACTTGTAAACCGAGGAACGGCTTTAGCGGTCGCTTCACCCCGGATCAGATACGGGACCGGCTAGCCACGGTATGTGCTCCGGTATGAAGAAACGGTTGAAAAAGTTCCGAAAGTTTGCAAAAATCAGGGTAAGGGGCTTGATTTTCGCCTTAAAAATGCAAAAAGTGATAACTTTTTGAGGCGGTTTGAGAGTTCCAAACCCAATATTAAAAAAGGAGGAAAAATCCAACCATGAGAAATCTCAAGAAGATTCTCGCACTGGTGCTGGCTCTCGTCATGACCGTATCCCTGGTCACCGTCGCCAGCGCCGCCACTACCGCTACCGAGCGGTACAACGACCACAGCTCTATCACTGCTCGTTACGTTGATGCCGTCGAGACTCTCACCGGTCTTGGTATCTTCCAGGGCGACAGCGGCAACTTCAAGCCCCAGAAGGCCATCACCCGCGCTGAGGCCTCCAAGATCATCTACCGCCTCATGACCTCCGACACCAAGGAGACCCAGGCCGAGGCCAACGCCAACTACGCTAAGGTCTTCACCGATCTGTCCGGTTATGACTGGGCCAAGGGCACCATTGGCTTCGCCTATAACAGCGGCTACATGATCGGGACCACCCCCACCAAGTTCTCCCCCAAATCCAGCTTCACCGGCTACCAGGTTCTGGCCGTCATGCTCCGCGCTCTGGGCTATGACCCCAACAACGAGGAGTTCGTCGGCGCGAACTGGGAGGAGCCCGTGTCCCGCTACACCGCCGAGCGCGGCCTGCTGGCCGGCGTGTCCGCCAACGACACCAAGAACCTCAGCGGCCCCATGAACCGTGAGGCTGTCGCCCAGGTGCTCTACAACACCGCTTTCTTGGCCAGCACCGTGGTTCCTGGCGATTCCACCAATCCGGGCCACTACACCGCCACCGGCAAGCACCTGATGACCCTCTCCAGTTCCAACCCCGACCCTGATAAGTGGGGCGTAGGCGGCACTGGCGGCAGCGGCACTTGGAACAATGTGGATCAGGGCACTGTCAATGACTTCAGCTTCACTGACGACTATGTGTACCAGTTCTATATTCCCATGACCGAGTGCGATGTGTACAACCAGATCAAGAGCAGCGTCACCGGTTTCTCCGGCACCCCCGCCAAGAAGAACTTCACCACCTACACCAATGGCAAGGGCAACGTCGGCTCCCAGGTAATCGAGGCCGCTGACACCACCAACTACATTGGCCATCAGGGCCGCTGGACCCGCATTTATCAGGACAGAATCGTCTATATTGACACCTACCTGGGTGTGGTCAACAGCTTCACCCCCGCTGTCTATGACCACAACAACCATCTGATCGATTCCGCCTCGATCAATGTCTCGGTCTACAGCAACAACCTGGCCAACGGTGCCAAGAAGATCACCAAGGACGTCGATGTCACCGACACCTATGCCGCGGGTGACATCTTCAGCTGCAACGTGGAGACCACTACGCCCAACAACGTTCTGACGTCCACCGTCAAGATCAGCAACGTTAAGAAGCTGACCCCGACCCCGGTCACCGTACAAGGGGTCCAGTACAGCTCCGACAATGCCAGCTTCAACACCAACACTCCCACTTGGAATCGCGGCCTGGTGAGCTTCACCGGCACCAATGGCGTGACCTACAAGTACAACTACACTTTCGGCTATAACACCGCCGACGGCACCAATGCTCCTCTGACCAACAACGCTATCGGCAAGACCTACAATGTCTACACCGATGCGAATGGTAACGTGCTGGGCCTGACCCCCATTAGCACCGCTATCGGCTACGGCGTTGCCATTGCCGTTGACACGGTGAAGATTTCCACTGGCAAGTTTGTCATCGAGTACACCATCCTGCTGCCCGATGGCACCACCACCAAGCTCCAGGGCGTGAACTGGACTTCCAGTACTGACTATTACGGCAGCGAGGTCACCGCCGATGGCGATGCCAGCGCGATGGCCAACGGCTGGAGCCAGGCTCTGCTGCAGTTTGTGCCCATGTCCAACGGCTTCTACAGGTTCTATCGCGCCGACAGCGCGGCTGCCGGTAATGTTAAACAGGGCGCTGATACGAGCAAAAACGCTCTGTACGCCGGCGACGCCGACGGCATCACTGGCACCCTGATCAACGATGACACCGTCATCTACGTGGTGGACTATATCGGCAACAACGCTGTTGGTATCGTCAACCAGACCTACGATGTAGACAGCGCCAAGGGTGTCCAGGGTGTCGAGATCAAGAACGGCTTCAAGTCCATTAATGACCTGTTCATTAAGAGCGGCACGATCGATGGCACTAACCGCAGCAATCTGAATATCACTTGGTACGACAAGGACAAGGATGGCTATGCCGACTACGTTCTGGTCCGTGGCGCCAACCTGCCTGCCTCCAACAGGAAAGAGAACACGCTGACCTATGCTCTCCTGGCCGGTGATCCTGTGTTCGATTATACCGTTGGTTCGTACCACTACTATGATGCCTTTGTGAACGGCGTCAAGACCCAGATTCAGGTCGGCAACGCTGCTGACGTTGCGCTGAAGACCGGCCTGTACTCCTGCTACAATTGGATGGTTGGCGATATCTACCAGAGCATCACTCGTCTTGTCGGTACCGGCGGCCGCATCACTGCCAACATCGAGAATGGCAATGACGCTACCAAGTTGGCCCACGACAAGTTCAGCCACTCCATCGGGAAGGGAAGCTACAGTTATGCCTCCGGCGTCCTGACCGTCAGCAGAAATATCTACCTGACGGTTGCCGACGGTGCCCAGGTCTACCGCGTTGACCCGACCAACAACGCCATCTATACCGGCAGCCTCGACGACCTGAACACCGCCTACTACGGTGACAAGTGCGACCTGTGGTTCGAGCTCGATGAGTACGGCTACATCGATGTCATCTACATCATTGAGAACACCGATTACAATGTGGCAAAACTCATCACCAACATCAATGTGATTTCCGGCGGCGGCATGCGCAATGGCGGTAAGGTCAGCGAGGTTAAGTTCACCCTCCAGACCAGCATCAATGGCGGAACCGCCCTGACCGCTTCTCCGGTTGCCTCTGTCAGCGTTGTGTGGCAGAAGCAGAATGCCGCCGGTGGTTATGACACCTGGACCGGCTCCACCTTTACCGAGGGCACCTATCGCGCTGTAGTTACCATCTCTGCCGACGCTAACTACTATATCAACAGCAGCACTGGTGTCTATCTCAATCCCGCCAACGGCCTGAAGGCTGATGTCGATGGTATCAGCAAAGCGAATGGCGTTGTAACCTTTACCACTGTCCCCTACATCGTCTGATTCGAAGATTCTCGCAATACTACAAGGCCCCCGGGAGTTCTCCCGGGGGCCTTCCCCATGTCAGTCCTCCTCTATACCCAGAACGATGTAGCTGTAGGTGTGGGTTCCGTTAAGGTCGTTGCTGAGATAGCTCCAGGTCACCGTCCGGTCTCCCCATGTCACATCCATGGATAGCGCGTCATAGGCGATGAGGCGGGTAAACGGCCGGAACATCACGGATCCGTCCACATAATTGTCAAACGTTACAAACACCACCATAGGCTTGAAGTCCACGGTGACGGACCCGCCCCCGGATCTGGTGAAGGTTCCGCTGGCGATCCGGCAGGTCTTGCCCTTGGTGCCCACGGCGCTGGTCAGCGCCGCCAGTCCCTGGGCGGCCTCCTTTCTGATGCCGTCCATCCCCTTGTCGATTTTGTCCGTCATGTCGTTGAAGTCCTCCATGAGGATTCTGTCGCTGAGCTCCCACTGGGGCAGCTGATACTTCTCAGTTTTCGTCATTTGTTTCCTCCTTGATATTAAAAATGATATCCGCAACGAAAAACCGTTACACCCCTGTGTGTAACGGCCAAAAGTTGTACGGTTTC
>CANRHK010000191.1 GCA_947630395.1 uncultured Oscillospiraceae bacterium | reverse complement strand
CATAAGTATTGCTCCTTCCTGTCTTTTACTTGTCTACTATTCTATCATACTTGTCCACTTTTTTAGTATACATCCACTGTGAGGAAGGAGGTGCCTTGATATGGTAGTCACCGCTGGAGCGACCGTTGCCCAAATAGGAGAAGTGGCAGCTAAAACAGTTGAAAAGACAGCAGAAGTAAAGGAGATTGCTCTAAAGGAAGTTGCAGAAGGGAGTCAGACCCTGAAGCCAAATCTGGAGGTCATCAAAGCACAATCTCTGGAGTCAATAATTCAGGCAAATGTTGAGAAAGCAGCAGAGGTTTCGGAAGTGCGGCCAATAGAACTCCAGCCCATACCGGAGGAACTTGCTGAAAAACTGAAAGCAGAGGGAATCCTATCCGACAACGCTATTGAAGCACTGCGTGTAGACAACGAGGGAAACCTGGTGCTAAAATGCATCAATGAAAAGTTGGCAGGACAGATGCATGAGATTACAGGCGTGCCTTATGTGGAAAAGACAATTGGGGTAGGGCCTGTAAATATCAAAGTAGTGGTTCCTGAGTTCCCGACCACTTTTGTCACAGATATTCCCAAGGAGCTCTGGAGAGAAGGAGACCGGGAAATCTTCAAGTATTGCACAGAGCAACTGAGAGAAGCAATTCAGGATAATCCTGAATTGGCAAAACAGTTTACCCCCCAGCAGTTGGAACAAATTATGTCTGGTGAACCGTATATCAAGGGATGACCTGGCATCACGGCGAAATTCCTGGTAAAATGGAATTGGTTGAAACAAAAATTCATGTCCCAAGCAGCCATACCGGTGGAAATAGCATCTGGTGTGGTGGCATTCGATAGGAGGTGTATATCATGGCAAACATTCAGTGGAAATATGTTTCTCCCCTGAAGGAAGGGACTGAAGTGGACGTCATGGAAATCAAGTATCACTATCCACTTCCGGATGATTTGAAAAACTGTATTCAGGAGCATAATGGCGGGGTTCCGGTTCCTTGCTGCTTTGATTTTGGAGATAATAAGGACAAGGTGTTTGGAGGATTGTTATCCTTCAACGAAGCTGATACGGATAGCATCTATGATTTTGTGGGGCTCTTCCATAACAAGGATAAATCCGGACTCACCATGTTCCCATTTGGCCTCGACCCGGCAGGGAATTTC
Organism: uncultured Oscillospiraceae bacterium; assembly: GCA_947630395.1. Classification (GTDB taxonomy): domain Bacteria; phylum Bacillota; class Clostridia; order Oscillospirales; family Oscillospiraceae; genus Pelethomonas. The sequence continues at coordinate 3,514 of CANRHK010000191.1, read as the reverse complement.
CTTTGCGTGAAGGACAAGAAAATTGTATTCTATGACCATGAGACGGCGAGAGTCTTCCCTATCTGTAATACTTTTACGCAGCTTTTGGAGAAACTCCACGATTAATGACCTGAGTAAGGTATTATGTGGACACCGTAGGAAAGAAGGAGAAAAAGATAGCGGATGGTGCCTTATCTCCGCAACATCATAATCATCACAGTATTCAGATACGAACGATATCCTTATGTCCAGTTCGTGATGGAGCAGCTTGCCGAGGCCCGGCAAGCCTGTGCCGACCCTCAGGTGCTGATCGAGCAGCGGCTGGATTTCTCCCGCTATGTACCGGAGAGCCTCGGGACCGGCGACTGCCTCATCGTGGCGGACAAGCTCCTGCACATCATCGACCTGAAATACGGGCAAGGCGTTCTGGTCGATGCCTACCAGAATCCGCAGATGATGCTGTATGCCCTCGGTGCTCTCCGCACCTTCGACTGCCTCTACGATATCGAGGAAGTGGCGATGACCATCTACCAGCCACGGCGCGAGAACGTGTCAACCTGGACGATCTCCGTTTTCGATCTGAAGGAGTGGGCCAAAAACACTCTCAAGCCCAAGGCGGACCTGGCCTACAAGGGCGAAAGCGAATAAACACCCGGCTCCTGGTGCCAGTTCTGTAAAGTGGCGGCCAAATGCCGCGCCAGAGTTGAGGCCAAGCTGGAGCTGGCCCGTTTCGAGTTTGCCCAGCCACCGCTCCTCTCCGATGAGGAGATCGAGGACATCCTCGGCAAACTGGATGACCTCACTAAATGGGCGAATGAGATCACCGCCTATGCCCAGGACGCAGCCATCAACCACGGCAAGGAGTGGCGCGGCTTCAAGCTGGTGGAGAGCCGTACCAACCGCCGTTACACAGATGAGAACGCCGTGGCCCAGGCCGCGAAAGGCCCCGTTGTCTTCAACCCCAGCCATACCCTTGTCCTCTACACCAACCATCTGCCCAAGGTGGGAGCCATCGACTCAGGCACTTGGCATCGGCTTATCGTGGTACCCTTCAACGCCCATATTGTAGGCAAGAACGACATCCCGCTGACGATCTGGATGCATTCACCTGTTTTCCCATCAAAGCAATAAAGCCCGGTATCATCCAGCAGGTCACGGATAGCAGATGAAGTGGAGGATATTCTGGATAATCTCTCTCTGACCATCAGCGAGTAAAACGTATTACTAAAGAAGCAGGGGATACTCGGCCCCGTCAGCGCCCCCGGCTCTCCAGAGCGATCATCAGCGCCGCCATGTCGGCGGGGGACACGCCGGAGATGCGGGCCGCCTGACCCAGGTTCAGGGGCCGCACCGCCGCCAGCTTCTCCCGGGCCTCCAGCCGAAGCCCCTGGATGCCGCTGTAGTCCATATCTGCCGGCAGCGCCCGGCTTTCCATCCTGTGGAACTCCTCCGCCTCCTGGATCTGGCGGCGGATGTAGCCCTCATATTTGATGGAGATCTCCACCTGCTCCCGCACCGCGGCGGGCAGATCGGGCATCTCCGGATCAAAGGGCCGCAGGTCCTCATAGCGGATCTGGGGCCGCCGCAGCAGCGCCGCCAGGGGCGCGCCGTCGGTGATGGGAGTGGTGCCCCTCTCCAACAGGAACGCGTTCAGTTCCGCCATTGGAGCCACGCCACGGCCCTCCAGCCGCCGCACCTCCCGGCGGACGGCGGCGTACTTGGCCTCCACCCGGGCCAGGCGATCGGCGGACACCAGCCCAATCCGGTGCCCGATGGGGCAGAGGCGCTGGTCGGCGTTGTCCTGCCGCAGCAGCAGCCGGTACTCGCTACGGCTGGTCATCATCCGGTAGGGCTCCTCGGTGCCCTTGGTCACCAGATCGTCAATGAGGGTGCCGATGTAGGACTGGGCCCGGGTCAGCACCAAGGGATCCTGGCCCAGGAGCTTCAGCGCCGCGTTGACCCCGGCCACAAAGCCCTGGACCGCCGCCTCCTCGTAGCCGGAGGAACCGCAGAACTGCCCCGCGCCGTAGAGGCCGGGGATTTTTTTGCTCTCCAGGGTGGGCAACAGCTCGGTGGGGTCCACGCAGTCGTACTCAATGGCGTAGGCAGGCCGCATGATCTCCGCCCGCTCCAGCCCGGGGACGGTGCGGAGCATCTCCGCCTGGACCTCCTCCGGCAGGGCGGAGGAGAAGCCCTGGACATACAGTTCCTCCGTGTGGAGCCCCATGGGCTCGATAAAGAGCTGGTGCCGGGGCTTGTCCGCGAAGCGGGTGACCTTGGTCTCGATGGAGGGGCAGTACCGGGGGCCTACCCCCTCAATGACCCCGCTGTGCATAGGGGAGCGGTGGAGGTTATTCCGGATAATCTCATGGGTCCGCTCGTTGGTGTAGGTGAGCCAGCATACCGCCCGGTTCACCGGGGCCTCCTTCGTCTCAAAGGAGAAGGGCATGGTCTCCGCATCCCCCTCCTGGAGCTCCATCTTGGAGAAGTCCACCGAGCGGGCGTTGATCCGGGGCGGGGTGCCGGTCTTGAACCGCCGCAGCCGGAGGCCCATTTTTTGCAGGCACCCGGTGAGCGACCTGGCGGCGAACATACCGTCGGGCCCGCCCTCCCGGACGCACTCGCCCACGATCGTCCTGCCGTTTAAGTAGGTGCCCGAGCAGAGCACGGCGGCCCGCACCGCGAACACCGCCCCGGTGTGGAGGACAACATGGCTGACCCTGCCCTCCATCAGCCGGATCTCCGTCACCTCGCCCTGACGGAGGAGCAGGTTTTCCTGGCGCTCCAGGGTGTGCTTCATGATCTCCTGGTAGCGCCGCCTGTCCGCCTGGGCCCGGAGGCTGTGGACGGCAGGGCCCTTGCCCCGGTTCAGCAGCCGGTACTGGATGCAGGCCTCGTCCGCGGCCCGGGCCATCTCGCCCCCCAGGGCGTCCAGCTCCCGCACCAGGTGTCCCTTGCCGGTACCGCCGATGGCGGGGTTGCAGGGCATATTGCCCACCGCGTCCAGGTTGATGGTGAAACAGACCGTCTTCAGCCCCAGCCGGGCGGCGGCCAGGGCCGCCTCGATGCCGGCGTGGCCGGCGCCGATGACGGCGATATCAAATTGTCCCGCGTCGTAGTATATCACAGGAATCCTCCCCGTTGATGGTTCACGCCGCACACGGAAAGCGGGAGACCTCCGCCTCCCGCTTTTCACGCCGCAGAATCCGCGCTTATCCGGCCTGTAGGACCATGGTGAGATTCAGATACTCTCCGTTCCGGTACACCCGGATCGCCACCTCGTCCCCCACATGGAGTTCCCGGCGGATGGCCAGGATCTGGTCCACACTGTACACCCGCTGGCCGTTGAACTCGATGACATAGTCGCCCTCCCGGACGCCGGCCCTGTCGGCGCTGCCGCCGGGGGTGACGTCGCTGATCTCCAGCCCCGTATTGCCGTCGGGCAGGCTGGTGGGGGCGCGGTTGATCATCACGCCCAGCACCGGCTGGGGCTCAATCTCGCCCTTCTCAATGAGCTCGTTCACCCAGCGGACAA
>CANRHK010000190.1 GCA_947630395.1 uncultured Oscillospiraceae bacterium | reverse complement strand
GGCTCCAGGATGAGGGCGGCGGGGAAGGAGAAGATAGCGGTGGGCTCCGTCGCCACGGCGTAGTAGGGGGAAATTTGGGTGCGGGTGGCGATAAGGTCCAGCCCCAGCACCCGCCGGGGCCCCTCCGTGGAGGCCAGACTGTAGCTGCCGTCCGCGAACAGGTGGAGGATATTGACCCGGCCTGAGAGGATGATGCGGATATCCGTCACCCTGTCCCGGGCGGAGATGACGCAGCCGCCCTTCTGATACTCCGCGAGCCGCCCCCTGGGCACGATGGCCCGCCGGATGGTGTCCAAAGGGACGCCCTCCAGCAGCCGCGTCTGCCCCAGCCGCTCCGTCAGGTCCTCCATAGTCCCGCCTCCCAACAACATTTTCTCCCAGTATAGCACCGGTATGTTGTTTTGACAACATACTTTGACCGCTTTTTCCGGTAAAATAAAGGCATCAATTTCAATGAGGAACAGGAGGAACGCCTGTGAAGCTGATTCGCACCCGGGACGCGGTGGGCCACGTCCTCTGCCACGACATGACCCAGATCATCCCCGGCCAGTACAAGGACGCCCGCTTCCGCAAGGGCCACGTGGTGACGGCGGAGGACATCCCCGTGCTGCTCTCCATGGGAAAGGAGCACCTGTACGTCTGGGAGATGGTCCCCGGCATGGTCCACGAGAACGACGCCGCCTCCCGGCTGGCGGACCTGTGCCAGAACGATCACATGGTTCGCGGCGGCGTGAAGGAGGGCAAGATTGAGCTCACTGCCCAAATGGACGGTCTCTTCCGGGTGGACAGCGCCCGGCTCAATCAGATCAATCTGCTGGACGATATCATGATCGCCACCCGCCACGGGAACACGGCGGTGAAAGCGGGGGATAAGCTCTGCGGCACGCGGGTGATTCCCCTGGTTATCGAGGAGGAGAAGCTGGCCGCCGCCGAGGCTGTGGGCGGGAAAAAGCCCCTGCTGGAGCTGCTGCCCTGGAAGCTGAAAACCGCCGGTATCGTCACCACCGGCAGCGAGGTAGCCAAGGGGTTGATTGAGGACAAATTCACCCCTGTAGTGGAGAAAAAGTTGGGGAAATTCGGTATTTCCGTCACCGGGCACCGCACGGTGGGGGACGGCCTGGACAACGTGGCCGCCGCCATCGCGCAGGTGCGCGAAAAGGGGGTTGACCTGGTCGTCTGCACCGGCGGCATGAGTGTGGACCCGGACGACAGCACGCCGGGGGCCATCAAGGCCAGCGGGGCGAGGATTGTCACCTACGGCGCGCCGGTGCTGCCGGGGGCCATGTTCCTGCTGGGGTACTATGACGACGGGACGCCGGTCATGGGCCTGCCGGGGTGCGTCATGTACGCCGGGGCCACCATCTTCGATATCGTCCTGCCCCGGATTGCGGCCGGGGTGCCCCTCACCAGGGCGGACTTCGCCGCCATGGGCGAGGGCGGGCTGTGCCTGGGGTGCAGGCCCTGCACCTTCCCCAACTGCGGGTACGGGAAGTGAGGCATACATTCTTTTTCTTGAAAGAAAAAGAATCAAAAAGAACTTTTGGCGTGAAACGCTGTTTCACGCTTCAAGTTATATATCGTGATACGAAAAGGAGAATAACGATGAAAGCGAAATGCGCAGCACTGTTTCTGACTTTAGCGATGCTCCTGGCCCTCTGCGCCTGCGGTAGCGGCAGCGCCGGGTCCGTGGAGCTGATTGTCTTCGCCGCCGCGTCCCTGACGGAGACCATGGACCGGATTATTGAGGACTACAAGACAGTGGCCCCCGGGGTGACCATCACGCCCACCTATGACTCCTCCGGCACCCTGCTAAAGCAGATCCAGGAGGGGGCGGTCTGCGATCTGTTCTTCTCCGCCGCCCCGACACAGATGGATGTTTTGGAGGGGGAGAACGCCCTGTTAAGCGGCACCCGGCGGGACTTGCTGGAGAACAAGGTGGCCCTGGCCGTCCCAGAGGGGAACCCCAAGGGCATCGAGAGCTTTGACCAGCTGGCGGAGCTGCTGCGGGAGGGGGATGTGTTCCTGGCCATGGGCAACAGCGACGTGCCGGTGGGCCAGTACACCCAGAAGATTTTCAGCTACTACGGCCTGGACGAGGCCGCTCTGGCTAACGCCGGCGTGCTGACCTACGGCTCCAACGTGAAGGAGGTCACCACCCAGGTGGCCGAGGCCACCGTGGACTGCGGCATTATCTACGCCACCGACGCCTTCTCCGCCGGCCTGACCACCGTGGACACCGCCACCGCCGGGATGTGCGGGCAGGTCATCTATCCCGCCGCCGTCCTGGCCGCCTCCAGGCACCCGGACGAGACAAAGGCGTTCCTGGACTACCTGGCCTCCGGCGCCGCCGGGGAGGTCTTTGAGAGCGTAGGCTTCACGCCTCTTGGCTGACGGGCACGCGCCATGGACTGGTTTCCCCTCTACAACTCTCTCCGCATCGCGGCTGTCTCCACAGTGCTGGTCTTCTTTGCCGGCGTCTGCGCGGCCTACTATGTGGCCCGGATGCCCCGGCTCGTCAAGGGACTGCTGGACGCGGTGCTGACCCTGCCCCTGGTGCTGCCGCCCACGGTGGTTGGGTATCTGTTGCTGATTCTGCTGGGCCCCCGGAGGCCGGTGGGTGCCTGGGTGCTGGAGCGCTTCGGTGTGCGGCTGACCATGACCTGGTGGTCCGCCGTCTTCGCCACCGTGGTGGTCATCTTCCCCCTGCTGTACCGCACCGCCCGGGGGGCCTTTGAGTCCTTTGATGAGACACTGGCCCAGGCCGGGGCTACCCTGGGGCTCAGCAATACGTACATCTTCTGGCGCGTCCGCATGCCTGTCTGCCGCCAGGGGATTCTGGCGGGGACGGTGCTGGCCTTCGCCCGGGCCCTGGGGGAGTACGGGGCCACCTCCATGCTGGCGGGCTACACCCCCGGCAGAACCGCCACCATCTCGACCACGGTCTATCAGCTCTGGCGCACCGGGGACGACGCCATGGCCCTCCGGTGGGTGCTGGTGAATCTGGCCATCTCGGCGGCGGCCCTGTTGGCGCTGAACTTCCTGGAGCGGCGGGAAGGGGGTCAAAAATCGTGGCGCTGACGGCGAAATTTACCAAGCGGCTGGGGAAGTTCCGGCTGCAAGTGGACCTCGCGGCGGAGAGCGGCGCTCCCCTGGCCCTCCTGGGGGCCTCCGGCAGCGGCAAGAGCGTGACGCTCAAGTGCATCGCCGGGATTCTGCGGCCCGACAGCGGACGGATTGCGTTGGACGGCACCGTCCTGTTTGACAGCGAAACGCACATCGACCTGCCGCCCCAGAGGCGCGGGGTGGGCTTCCTGTTCCAGCAGTACGCCCTCTTTCCCCACATGACGGTGCGGCAGAATATCGCCGCCGGGGCCCGGGGCTTGAAAGGCGGGGAGCGGAACCGCCGGGTGGAGGCCCTGCTGGCGCGGTTCCGGCTGACCCACGCGGCGGAGCGGCGCCCCGGCCAGATCTCCGGCGGGGAGCAGCAGCGCGCCGCCCTGGCCCGGCTGCTGGCGGCGGAACCCAGGGCGGTGCTGCTGGACGAGCCCTTCTCCGCCCTGGACAGCTTTCTGCGCTGGCAGCTGGAGGAGGAGCTGCGGGAGACCCTGGCCGGCTTCCCCGGCCCGGCGCTGTGGGTGAGCCACGACCTGGGGGAGGTCCGCCGGAACTGCCCCCGGGTGTGCGTCCTGGAGGAGGGAACCTCCGCCCCGGCCCGGGACATGGGGGAGCTGCTGGCGGACCCCCGCACCGTAGGCGCGGCCCGGCTCACCGGCTGCCGGAATTTCGCCCCCGTGCGCCGGGGCACTGGGTCCGGGACGGTGGAGGTCCCGGGCTGGGGCCTCACCCTCCGGGCGGCGGGCCCCTGGCGGGAGGGCGTCACCACCCTGGGCGTCCGCCCCGAGAGCCTCCATCCCGCAGCGGCGGGGGAGGAGAACGCCTTTGCCTGTGAAGTGGTCCGGGTGACAGAAGACATAGCCGCCATGCTGGCGCTGCTGCGCCCCAAGGGCGCGGCGGCGGACGCCCCAACCCTGTGGATGGCGCTGGGGAAGGAGCGCTGGGCGTCCCTGCCGGACAAAAAGGGCCTGACCGTTGCGGTCAGACCCCAGGATATTCTGCTGTTGACAGACAGCTTGTGAGGAATTAAAGATTCAGACCGTAGATACGGTTGGCGTTCTCAAAGAACACCGCCTCCCACCGCTCCTCCGGCACAAGGCCCTTCACGAAGCCGGTATACTCCGCCAGGTCCACAAGGGGCCAGTCGGTGCCGAACATGATGCTATCCCACCGGAGAATCTCCTTGAGCCAGGTGCGGAGAAGGTCCGCGTAGCCCTTCTGCTCCTCAAAATACTTCTCCAAATCGATGGGGCCCTCCAGCAGGCCCGACAGGTCGGTGGACACGTTGCGGTTCTTCTCCAGCACCGCCGCCGCCGACTCCAGGAAGGGGTTGCCGAAGTGGCACATGACAAAGCGGGTGCGGGGGTTGTCGGCGGCGGCCTCGTCCAGAGCCAGGGGGTGGCAGTATTTCAAAGACGCCCCGGGGAAGGCGGTGAGGCCCATGTGGACCGCCACCGGCTTGTCGTACCGGGCCGCCAGCTCGTAGATGGGGGTATAGATGGGGTCGGTGAGCCAGATCCGGTTGTAGCCGGGGTAGAGCTTCACGCCGCAGCAGCTGTCCTTTTTCAGGTTGGCCTCCACCAGATCCGGCAGGTCCGGGATGAGCCGGCGGCCCT